>SKKR01000550.1 GCA_007123655.1 Thermomicrobiaceae bacterium | reverse complement strand
TCGCAACTCCGCACCGGATCGATTCCTGGCAACAGGTGTGTCAGGAACAACGTCCGAACGTTGGCCTTAGTCGCCACAAGTGCCGCCTGCGCCGCGTTCATGCTAATCGCGGTTTCCTGGTGCTCCGCAAGGGTCGCCTCACACAGAAACAGGTCGGCGTCCCTCGCGATCTCGATGACGGCGTCGCATGGAGTTGTGTCCGCCGAGTATGCGAGCGTGCGGTCGCCATCCGTCACGCGCATCGCCCAGGTCTCCATCCCGTGCTCGACCGCGGCGAAGCTGATTTCAAGTCCTCCAGACCGCACCAACAGGCCGGAATCAACTTCGTGAGGGGTGTACACCTCCCCGTCGCCGGAAAACCACTGCTGGCGAACTCCGGTCTGATCCGGCCACCCTGCCGGCCCGTAGACCGGCACGGGTCTCTCCGGTCGCCCTTTGCTGGTGACGGCGAGGCGATGAAGCGCGATCGGCAGATCCGTCCAGTGATCGGGATGCAGGTGACTGATCAGGATCGCGTCGAGTGACTCGAGGCTGGACAGGCGAAGGAGTGCATCCAGCGTTCCGGTTCCGGCATCGATCCAGACCCGGGCGGAGCCGCTTTCCAGGAGATACCCCGAACATGCCCTGCCCGGCTCTGGATAGCCGCCACAGGATCCCAGTACGGTCAGTTTCATGGCTCACTCGATCCCAGCTCAGCGAAACGCATAGCGGTTCAGGAACAGAACGTCGTCTTCGTCCACGCCGTCGACCTTTATCGCGTTTCCGTCCCGGGCGATCAGTCGGACGCCGAGATCGGCCTGCGCGATGTTTTCCGGGATGTCGATGTCTACTACCAGCACCTGGTAGAGATCAGAGCGGAGGGGGTTCGCCGGTATCGCCGTAGAAGCGGAGGATTCCGCAACGCTGTCATCTGAGGGTCGCAGGCGAAGCTCCATGTCGTAAGCAGGCGCGTCCGGGCTGGACAGCCAGGCGATCAACACAGTGGCGTGGTCGACGCCGCTGCGCGTCAGTTCGTGACCGTTCAGGACCGGCCCGTCAGGGTAGGGGACGGTCGGAGCGGTAAATGGCATCTGTTCGCGGAGCCGGTCGTCAAGCCGGTACCCGCGAAAACCGTCTCCCTCAAGCGCCGGCGTGAGACCGGCCTGCTCCTCAAGCAACACGGCAAATGATGGATGAAGCGGCTCACTTCCGGGCACGACCAGGTACCCGCTCTCCCGGGCCGGGAATGGAAGCGACCGCGCACCGTCGAAGGTGTGTCGGCGCCGAGTCGATGAGAAATAGCCAAGTACCGTCTCGCGTCCGGTTACGGAAAGCAGGACCGGCTCGTCGTGGTCAAGCGACTCGATCGCTCGCAGGGCATCGATCAAGTCGACGTTGAACGCCGTCCGCGTCTGCTCCGCCGCGGCCCATTGATCGACGTAGCGATCGTAGGTCAGCGCCCCTTCTCCCCCGATTCCGGCGATGAACAGCCCCGCGAGCGCGACCCGGACCGTCCTGACCTGCGCCCACCGTGTGAGGGTCCGGAAACCGTAGACGGGGAGCGCAGCGAGTGGGGCGCCGAGCAGCACCAGGTGACCCGGATTTCCCGCATCAACCGCGGATACCCCGATGAGCAGGGTGGCGCCGATTCCGAGCCCGACCAGAAAGTGATCCCGCATCGCCTCTTCGTTGGACGCACTGATCAGCCCGAGCACTCCGATGGCGGCCCACGGCAGGATCAGCAGGCTGAACCAGGGTTCCGCGGGCATGTTCAGGGCCGGATCATCGCTCCTGGACAGTCCGAGACCGACGACGGTGTCAATGATCGCGCTGGGCATCGCGGTTAGATCCGAAAACTGATCGTTGGGCAGTCCAGAGGTTTCGGTCCACGGTGTCCAGCGCGACGGAGCGTCCCGGTTGGCCACCAGGAAAGGCAGCATCGACAGATACGTCGCCGCAGTAGCCGCGAGCCAGTTCAGCGCGTCAGGGCGCGTGATCCGGGCCCGGTACAGCCTGACAATGGCAACGATGAGCCCGGCGAGCATCACCAGCGGCAGCAGGCGAAGCGCTGGTGCGGACGTGAAGGCCAGGCCAGCGCTGATACCGGCCAGGACGTACCAGACCATCGCCGCGCTGCCCCGCCGGTGACTCGCTTCGGTGAGTGTCCAGCACAAGGCTGCCACGGCGAATGTGCCTGCGATCTGGCCCAGCGCCAGGCGGCTGAAGAGCAGGTGCCAGAACGAACCCGCCAGGACCGCTGCCGCGGCGATGCCCCACAGCGGTCCCATCCCACGCCGGATCCAGAGCCCCGTCAGCAGTATCGATCCAGCGCCGAACAGGCCGGCCGCCATCCGTGGTGCGGCGATATCGAACTCAGTGACCCTGCCGAGAAGCGTGATCAGAGTGACGAGCGGAATGGAGAGCGCGCCCGCATTCTCGATCGCCCACTGAACGCCGAAGTCGCTGCCCTGACGGGCGATGAGCGCGTGCGCCAGTTCGGGGTCCGCGAGTCCCGCCGGGAACTCGTCCAGCCGAACCAGCCGGGCGGCTGCCGCAATCAGCGTGATCGAAACGAGGCCGATCCAGCCCGCCAGGATCATCCACGGCAGCGGGTCGACTTCGACAGGATCGATGATCTCCGGCGCGACCGGCCCCTGTCGCTCCCGCGTTTCGTGTGTCGCCACCTGCTGGAACTCCGATCGGGCCGGGCAAAGTCCGCGTGCTACACTTTGCGCCGGATTCAGTCGGGTCAGAATCGGATCGTCGCACGTCTCCAGGTCCTGTCAGGACGTGCCGGGATGCATTGTATTCGTCCAGAGACGGAACGGAATGGGTCAGCCAGTAACCAGTCACCAGGAGAACGAACTTCCACCGAACCTCGTCGTGCGCGGGTACGGCAAGTACTACGATGTCCTGACGCCGCGCGGACAGATCCTCTGTACCGTCCGTGGAAACGTCAAGCGAGAGCGACGGAAGACCGATCCGGTGGCCGTTGGGGACCGGGTGGAGGTGACGTTTCTCGAAGACGGAGAAGGGATCATTGAGTCCGTCGCGCCGCGTGTCAAGGCGTTGTCCCGTCAGGCCCGTGGGAGAACGGACGTTGAGCACGTCATTCTGGCGAACCCGGATCAACTGATCGCGGTCTTTGCCGTTGCGGAACCGGACCCTCACCCCCGGATGCTGGATCGCTTTCTCCTGATTGCCGAGCGAGCGGCAATCGACTCCATCGTGTGCGTCAACAAGATTGATCTGGACGAGTCCGGCAAGCGGAGACGAATGTTCGATCGCTATCAGGAAGCGGGGTATCCGGTCGTCTACTGTAGCGTGGAGTCAGGCGCTGGAATCGATACGCTCCGAGAACACCTGGACGGGAAGATTTCGGTGCTAGCGGGCCCGTCCGGAGTCGGAAAATCGAGCCTGCTGAACCGGATCGATCCCTCGCTGAACATCCGCGTCGGCGAAATCAGTGATGCGACCGGGAAAGGCCGCCACACCACCACCGCAACGACGATCGTCCCCATCTGGGCGGACACCTACATCGCCGATACGCCGGGAATCCGCCAGCTGGGACTGTACGGAGTCGAGCTGGAGCATCTGGATGAGTATTTTCCCGAGTTCCGACCCTATCTCGGTGAGTGCTTCTACAAGGACTGTACGCACATAAACGAACCAGAATGCGCCGTCCTGGAGGCGCTCGAAGCAGGGAAGATCAACCGGGAACGCTACGAAAGCTACCGATCGCTTCGCCAGCCGGAACAGGACGCCTGAAGCGAACGTTTTCGAGGACACGTCGATGGATATCGCCCCTGGGTGGGGGAAGAAAGGAAGATCGCCGATGGCTGATGCGCTCATGACGTTCCGCGAGGGGATGAAGTCGATCCTGGCCGAGCATCACCAGGACATGAGGGAGCTTGTGAAGGGACTCGATTCCGCCGGGCTCAACTGGACCCCTGGCCCGGAGACGAACTCCATCGCGGTGCTGGTGACGCACTCGCTGGGGGCAGAGCATTCCCTGCTGACGACCGCGCTGGGAGATCCAATCGACCGCGACCGGGAAAGCGAGTTTCAGGCCCGTGCGGACAGTGAGGGCGACCTGATCCAGATGATCGATCGGCTGGACGGGAACATGCCGGGGCTGATCGACCGCCTTACTGCCGAGGACCTGGACGCCGAGCGGACCCGTCCGAACGACCGGCTCGGGCGAGCACGCCAGGGGATCTGGTGGGTGCTGCACGCGGTGGAGCACAACCGGGAACACATCGGCCAGATGGCGCTGACCCGACAACTCTATGAGCAACAGCAGTTAGGGACAGCCTGATCCGGGTTCCAGCCAGGCGCTGCGCGTCTCGCATCCGGCGTGGCACGGCACGTGCATTCTCCTGTACTGACGACGTTCGACATGCAACCCGTACAGGAGGACAGATCATGAGCCACCGTGAAGACAAGGCCAAAGGCAAGTGGGACGAAACAAAAGGGAAAGCCAAGCAGGCCTGGGGTGACGTCACCGAGGACGAAGAGGCCCAGGTGAGCGGTGAAGTTGACGAAGCGAAAGGCAAAGGCCGCCAGAAGTGGGGCAAAGCCAAGGAATGGGTCGAGGAGAAGACCGAGGACGAGAAGAATAAGTAGCGACCATTCCAGTCACTCTCACTTCCCCGTGACCAGCGGGAGACCGATTCGGTCTTCCGCTGTTCTGATGTTAACCGCGGATGACTCAACTCCAGAGCGTATTTCAGAAGACAGGGAAGCCGGATCGCGGCGGTTGATCAGCATGCGGCGTCTTTCAGCCGTGCCAGCAGCTCCAGGGACTGGTCCACGTTGACATCCCGGCCGAACTGCAGGAACACGTGGCTGACGCCGGCATCGCCCAGACGATTCAGATCATCCACCCAGCGCGGAAACTCGCCTGAGAACAACGGTCTCGGCTCGACATCTGACTGAGAGCCGGGTTGCGACTCCGGCTTCGCGCTGGCGCGGAGTACGACCGGCATCGCGCCCGGGTCTCGGCCTTCTGATTCAACGCCCGCCCGCCAGATCCCGAGTTCCCGGGTTAGCTGTTCGAAGTCGTTGCGATACGGATGGAGCCCGTCACCCAGTCGTGCCGCGCGTCGCAGACCGGCGTGGGTGGCATATCCGGTCAGGAGCGGGATTCCACCGGGCCGGAAAGGACGCGGCTCGATGTCAGAGGTCGGGATCGTGTAATACGCACCCTCGTAGTAGACCGGGTCCCTGGTCCAGACCGCGCGAAGTGCGCTCAGATGATCGGCGAAACGGTTCTCGATGTCAGGGGTCTCAATGCCGGCAACCAGGAACTCCTCCGTCATCCAGCCCGCGGTGACGCCGGCAATCAGCCGCCCCTGTGACATCTGATCGAGCGTGGCAAGCCGGCGGGCCAGAAGCACGGGCGGATGGTAGAGCACGTTGACCGCGCTCGTGCCAAGCAGGATCCGATTCGTGCGCGCCGCCAGGAAGCTCAGAACGTCAATGGGGTCGAAGACGCTGGCGTACTGCTCGGCAGGCATCTCGATCGGGAAGGGAACACCCGGAACGGTGACTGCCGCGTG
>SKKR01000249.1 GCA_007123655.1 Thermomicrobiaceae bacterium | reverse complement strand
GATTGAGCGCTTCGGCGACGTTCCGGGGTTCATGATCCCGCAGCTGTACTTCGATTATCTTCGGAGCCGAGATGCCAGACCGCTCGGACCTGTTTTCAGTCACAACCAGGAGGACATCGTCTCGCTCGCTCGGCTCGCCGAACGCCTGCTCGGGGCGGAAAGCGACCCGGAAGCCACCTTGGCCCATCCATCTGACCAGGTTTCCTGCGGCGTTCATCTGCTTGGCAGGAACGAACTGGACAGGGCCGCGGCACTGATCGAGCCGAACCTGGACCACGAGGCCGTCGGCCCCGAGTTGCGATTTCGTGCCGGGGAGATGCTGGCGACAGCCTACCGGAGGAACGGTCGCTGGGCGGACGCCATTCAGATCTGGCACCGGATGATCGCCCATCAAGGTACGAGCCCGTCACGACGCCTCTACCCGCTGATCGAACTGTCCAAGGCATACGAGCACGCGTTCCGGGATTGCCACGTCGCACTCGGGTATGTCAACCGGGCACTGAACCTGGTGGAACTGCACGGATGGACATCTGAACAGGAGCCATTGATGCACCGCTACCGGAGGCTCATGCGCAAGTTGCACAGAGACGAGGTGAGCGTGAACCCGGAACCGCGGCATCGGGGGATTGAATGAGCCGGTCCCCTGTCGTGCTGGTGATCCTTGACGGCTGGGGAATCGCCCCGGAAGGTCCAGGAAACGCGATCAGCGCAGCGAACACGCCAAACATGGACCGCTATCTTACCGAGTACCCCAACACGAAGCTGCGCTGCTGGGGTGAGGATGTCGGCCTGCCAGATGGTCAGATGGGCAACTCGGAGGTGGGCCATCTGAACATTGGAGCCGGGTTCGTTGTCTATCAGTCCATCACCCGCATCGACCGTTCAATCAGCGATGGCTTCTTCGGAGAGATTCCGGTGTTTCAACGTGCGATCGATCACGCAAGGCAAACGGGAGGCAAGCTACACCTGATCGGGCTGATCGGGGATGGCGGTGTGCACGCCCATCACCGGCACTGGCGCGGGTTGCTCGACCTGTGCCGGGAGCGCTCATTTGACAATGTGGTCGTACACGCGATTACCGACGGCCGAGACACCGAACCCACCTCCGGGGTCAAGTTCATGCGAACTCTGGTTCAGGACCTCGAGGATACAGAGGTAGGGCGAGTCGGCACGGTGTCGGGTCGATACTACTCGATGGACAGGGACAAACGTTGGGACAGAACCCGGCGTGCGTGGGAAGCGCTGGTGCATGGGAGAGGCGCTGACGCACCCGACCCGGTCGCCGCGATAGAGCGTTCCTACGAGCGAGGAACAACCGACGAGTTCATTGAACCCGTGATCATTAGCGGCAGCGATCCGACAGTAGAGGACGGCGATGCCCTGGTCTTCGTCAATTTCCGGGCGGACCGGATGCGCCAGATCGTGAGCGCGTTCGCGCAAGCTGATTTCGATGCGTTTGATCGCGAGGCAATTCCATCGGATGTCTTCATCGCGACGATGACGCAGTACGAGCCGGATTTTTCGGTCGAAGTCGCATTCCCCCCTGAGGACGTGCTCAATCCGCTGGCACGGGTGATCAGTGACGCCGGGCTCCGGCAGTTTCACTCCGCTGAGACCGAGAAGTACGCCCACGTCACCTACTTCATCAATGGCGGTCGGGAAGAGCCGTTCCCCGGGGAAGACCGGACGATGATCCAGTCCCCAAACGTCGCCACCTATGACCTGCAACCCGAGATGAGTGCGCCAGAGGTGACGGCCGCGGCTGTCGGCGCGATCGCGTCGAAGGATTACCAGTTCGTAGTCATCAACTACGCAAACGGAGACATGGTCGGACACACGGGAGTGTTCGATGCCGCGGTAACAGCGATCGAGGCGGTTGATCAGGGACTGGGCCAGGTTGTGGACGCGACGCTAACGGCGGGTGGATGTGTTATCGCGACCGCCGATCACGGAAACGCGGAGGAGATGCTGATCCCGGGAACTGGCGACGTCTGGACCGCGCACACCATGAATCCGGTCCCGCTTGTACTGATCTCGCCGGACGAATCAGATGTCCGCAACGCGAAGCTCGTCGATGAAGGCCGCCTGGCCGATATCGCACCGACGATATTGAGACTGCTCGATCTCGATCAAGCCCCCGAAATGACCGGTATTTCTCTGCACAAAAGCTCGATGCACGATTCGTAATTAAGGGTGTCACGCGGACGCTACTCAGCGCTGAATTCGCGTCGCACGGGCTCGCACGCCGAAAGTGGCATCAACACACTCTTCCATTCTGCACAACGTTTGTCTCATCGTGTAGAATCTGCCCAGTTCCTGTGTGGGGTGTGGGTGCAAGCGAGATGTCACGGAAGTCGAGCGACCGATGGATCGCGACGAGTCCCTGACCGGATCAAGCTCTACCCGAACGTTGGAATGGCTCGAGGATGCGCGCTCCCCACGCCTCGACATCTGCATGCTCGGTGGGTTCGACCTCAGCTGTGCTGGTCGGAGCGCGACGTCTGAAGTCTGGCGCCTCTCCAAAGCACAATCGTTGATCCAGCTCCTGGCGCTCGCACCGGGGCATCGGATTCACCGTGAGCAGGTCCTGGAAACCCTCTGGCCAGGAGCTGACCCGAAAGTCGCGGCCGGGAACTTCTACCAGGTGATTCATGCCGCCCGCGGCGCGCTTGAATCCGTCTCGCCGCCCGGCACCGACTTGAGGCAGGCGCTTCAACTCAGAACGCATGTGATTGCGCTGTCGCCGCCAATCGAACTCTGGATAGACGCCATCGAGTTCGAGAAACTGACTCGAAATGCAGTTACTGCTTCCGATGTCGCTGCGATGCGGTCCGCCGTTGCGATGTACAAGGGAGACCTGCTTCCGGAGCACCCGTACGAAGACTGGATCGAGCCGCGACGACAGCTCCTTCGTGACCAATGCGTAACGTTGCTTATCGAACTCGGCCGCGCCCAGGAGTGCGCTGGCAACTATCCGTCTGCGCTTGATTCATACCGGGAAGCTGCGGCGTTGGATCCAATCAAGGAGCAAGCTCGCGCTGGTGTGATGCGGGTGGAAGCTCTCCTTGGTCAACCTGCGAGCGCGTTGGAGGAATACGATCGGCTCGAAGACTTGTTGAACGAGGAACTCGGCGTTGAACCAGACATTGAACTACGCCAGCTTCGCGATGACATCTCTGCCGGGCACACGCCATCCCTTGTGCAGTCACCCGTTTCAGCGCAGCGCGAGTCGGACGAGCCCCCACGAGTGAGCAACTTGCCTGCGCTGCTGTCAAGCTTCGTCGGTCGTGAGGAAGAGACTGTCGAACTCCGAAAGGATCTAACTCTGCACCGGCTCGTGACGGTTTCGGGCCCTGGTGGAAGTGGCAAGACGCGTCTGGCGATTGAGGTTGCGAAAACCCTGTGCGGCCATTTTCGCGACGGGGTGTTTTATATCTCCCTGACACCACTCAGCGACCCCGCGCTCGTCTTGCCAACCATTGCTCACGCTCTCGGGTTAACGGAACGTCCAGACCGAGGACACCTGAAAGCTCTCCAGGACCATCTCGCCGACAAACATCTGCTCTTGCTTCTGGATAATCTCGAGCATCTGCTGCCATCTCGGGACGATATTGCCCGATTACTATCCAGATGTCCCCATATAACCGTGCTCGTGACGAGTCGTAATGTGCTCCGTCTCAGCGGTGAGAAGGTCTTCGTCCTGACGCCACTCCCTGTTCCGGACCGGCGATTGCACGGGGAGGTAGCGCAGGTGGAGCAGTACCCATCAGTCCGGCTGTTTGTTGAGCGTGCGCGTTCGGCGAAGGCTGACTTCGACCTCGGTCCCGGCAACGCCGGGGCAATCGTCGACGTCTGCCAGCGTCTCGATGGTTTACCTCTCGCTATCGAACTCGCCGCAGCGCGAATCAGGCTGATGTCGCCTTCTGCGATGGCGCTGCGTTTGGACGAGCCGCTGCCGCTGCTCACTGACGGCGCGTATGATCGCCCGGTCCATCAGCAGTCGCTTCGCAACACGATCGAGTGGAGTTACGACTTGCTCAGTCCGGTGGAGCAGGCCCTGTTTCGGCGACTCGCGATTTTTCGGGGTGGATGGACACTCGACGCCGCGGAATCGGTTATTGGTCAGGCAGACGATACCGGCGTTGAGCGGGAGCCCAACGTCGACGTAATCAACGGTACTGCCGCACTTCTTGATGCCAGTCTCGTGGCGGAGACGGACCTCGACGACGGCAACGTCCGCTTCACGATACTGGAGACCATCCGGGAATATGGGTTGGAGCAGTTACTGACCCTTGGGGAGCTGGAAGCGATAGCACGGCGTCACGCCTGGTACTTCCTCGAGCATGTTGAGTCGGTCAAGTCCGACCTCAACAATATGAAGAATGTAGAGTCAATGCGCGGATTTGAACGTGATCACGACAATCTTCGGACTGCGCTGCATTGGTTTGATGATCGTGGAATGAGCGAGCCGCTCCTGCGCTTCACCACGGCACTGATCCGGTTCTGGTACATCCGCGGTCGCTGGCGCGAGGCGCGTTACTGGCTCAACCGGGCTCTCGCCATTAATCCGGAACCAACGCCCTCGCGCGGGTATGCACTATCTGGTGTAGCGCTTTTCTCAAGTATGTTGGGAGATAGTAAAGGTGTTCAACCTCAGATCGACGAAGCGATCGACATCGCGACGACGTGTATGGACCACGAGGACAGCGTCGCTGCGATATGCACACTGGGAGTTCTCAAGCTCTGGCAAAACGATTTGCAGTTCAGCCGCTGGGCGCTGGAGGAAACACTCGAGCATTACCGGCAGCGCGGTCAGCACCTCATGGTCGCCCATAACCTGCGCATGCTCGGTGAACTGAGCTGGCGCTCCGGTGATCTGGCGAGGGCGGAGCAAGAGCTCGAGGAGAGCGCCAGAATCAGTCGGCAGTTTGGAATCGAGCTTGGACTTGCCCATAGCCTCAACGGTCTGGGTGACTTCTACCGCGTGACAGAGCGGTACGATCGAGCCGAAGAGACGTACCGGGAAAGCCTTGCGCTATTCGATCGGTGTCCCGTACGGGATGGTCGGGCAAGCGCCGTCCAGAATCTCGGCTTCGTCTTGAATGTCCGGGGTGAACAGGCCGAAGCAACTCGCCTGCTGCGTGAAGCAGCAAAGGTGTTTTACGAACACGGAGATCAAAAAGGCGTTGCCGAATGCCTGATCGGTCTGGCCGGCGTATTTCTGGCCGAGGACCAGCCGGCTAACGCGGCGCGACTCCTCGGAGCAGCGCACGGAATTCTTGATCTCATCAACGCACAGGCGTCCCCATCGAACGAAAAGGATCTCGGGCGCATCCTCAGTCAGGCTCGACATGTGCTTGGGGAGGATCGATTCACGTCACTCTACAAGCTCGGAATCGAATCCGCATATGAAGATCCCGTTGTCGAGGCGATTGTCGGCCAGTGCCGGCGGTCTCCTACCCTCAGGTGACCGACGACCCCCTTCGTGCAAAGGTTTTGCAAAGGCCCTCCGGATAGTCTCCAACTAGACCGTTACATCTCTCACGTGTTCGACGGTGAGCGTCGGCTCCGGCTTTCCAT
>SKKR01000112.1 GCA_007123655.1 Thermomicrobiaceae bacterium | reverse complement strand
CATTGTTAACGACCGGACGAGTTCTGTCTACGGTGGGGGCATCGATGTCCGTCCCGTTCTCTCAACGGTTCCAGTCTCGACACTGATCGTCCACTGTGTAGGTGACCAGTCGGTTGATTTAGCACTCGGCCCGTACCTGCCGAAGCACATTCCGGGAGCACGCTATGCCGAGTTGTACGGAGACGATCGCCTGCCGATGGTCGGGGGATACTGAACGAACCATCGCTGAAGCAACGACGTTCCTGAACGATCCGCGTCTTTGCGGTGGAAACGGACCGCGAAGACGCGTGAAGACCGGCCTGCGATTAGTTCCTGACGCCAACTAGTTCGCGCGCTCGTTCGGTTCCCGTTCGGTATCTGGACTCAATGTGATCGGCAATTCGAGAAGCATCCCGTTCCAGTCCCTGCACCATCACCGAGGACAGCGAGTAGAGGAAGAACAGCCCGAGGAAGTACAGACCAGGCACGTTGCGCGCGATTCCTCTCTCGTGTTCCGGCTCGACCTCGCCGTGAACAGGCAGATCGATCCAGGAAAATCCCGCGTGGAAGCCCGTGCACCAGATCACGTTGGCGACATCCAGCACTCTTCCGTCTTCCAGTTGTGGCCGGCCGTCGCTCGTTCCCGCAACCCGGGGAAGGAACTCTACCCCGGCTCGAGCGAGGTGTTTCCGCTTTGTCCGAATCAGCGGACCACCGTGTGAAATCAGCTTCGGCCTCAGTTTTCGACCGAGGGGTGTATCTACGGTTATCACATAGTGAAACAGCCCCCTCAAGACCAGCCTGGCGAGGATCAGTTTCGACAGAAACCCGTCGATCTTGAACGGAACCTGCCCGAGATCGTTCCCGGAAAGGTACGTCCGGTGATGTGCCGACGTTTCCTGCGCGATCTCCGCCCCGGAATTGCCGGCGCCGACCACGAGCACGGGACCGCTCTGTAACTGCTCCGGGTTCCTGTAGTTTCCAGCCGTCAACTGGAGGATTCCGGGATCGAGGTCTTCGGCAAACGGCGGCACACGCGGATGCTGATAGTTCGACATTGCTATGACAACATTGGAGGCCTCGAAACGCTGAACGCCCGCCCGTATCAGAAATCGATCGCCGGATCTGGTCAGGGAGTCCACGCGAACGCCGTTGCGCACTTCGAGTTGGAAGTGACGGGCATAGTGCTCCAGAAAGTCCGCCATTTCATCTTTCGTCGGGAAATAGTGGCGGGATTCAGCCGGAAAGGGCATACCCGCCAAGCCGTCGTAACAGGCCGGGGTGAACAGCCGTAGCGAGTCCCATCGGTTCCGCCAGGAGTCGCCAACGCGTTCGCCAGCGTCCAGGATCAGGTACGGCAGACCTCGCTGAGCTAGCTGATATCCGATTGACAGTCCGGATTGACCGCCGCCAATGATGATGGTCTCCACGTATTCGCTTGCACTGATTCCGCTCATCGAACGCCTCTTTTCAATTGGGTGAGAAACGGCTGAACTGATGGGTCAGACAGACGCCGGTTTCGGTCTCGCCGCGGGCTGACCCACCGGATGCTCGAGCATCCGGTAGGCCAGTGGCCAGAGAGCGGCGATTCCCGCAAGGCTTTCGACGTAGTTCGCGGCTCCGTACGGAATGAATCCCGCCACGATCATGAGGACGAACGCGGCGATGACCAGCCTGATTTGTGCTGGACTCAAAACCCTGCTGCGGGAGATTCCGGCAGCGAAACAGACAACGCCGAGCGTCGAGAACACGCTCGCTCCGATCAGGACGGGTATGAACCAGGGCATTAGCGCCTCCTGCGCTGCCTGGACGTCCCCGCCGGTTTCCGCAGCGGCGAGTGGGGCGAACTCCATCCCCGGCAAGATAACCCAGAGTGCGAAGCCGACGACGACAAGCGGAAGGCCGATCGGGCTCCAGCGTTCCTCTCCGGCCGCACGGAGGAAGCTCCGCACGGCGAGGAAGGCCAGTACCATGAGCCCGAAACCGATCGCAAGCAGCAGATGCGAAAGTCCCCAGCGGGTCATGTCCTCGGCAACCGCCCTGGCGATCGCCTCCGAGTCCGGTCCGAACGCGATGTAGGGATGAGCAAGCCAGCCGGCGAGAACCACAACTGGCGCAACCGCGACAATAGCGGCCTGGTATCGTATCCATTTTCCTGCAACCATTTTGTCGTTCCCTTCGACGTCGAGATCATCCACCGGTCAGGACGCTTACTGCAATCGCCGGTCGCTGGATTCTGTATTCGCCGTCATCGCTCAACAGCGAGCGGACAGCGTCAGCATCCCCGGCGACACGGTCATCGCTCCCTGCTCGACGTATGGCTCCCAGGCAGCGACGACCTCGCGTTCGAGCTGGGCAAGAGTCGCTTCATCTGCCTGTGAAACCGCTTCCGACAGCGGTGTGCTCTGGATGTACTGCCAGATGAACTCTTCCGGTGAAGATAGCCGGAGTGTCGGCTTCGACGTATGCACCGAAATGTCTCGAAATCCGGCATCTCCCGCGAGCTTTTCCAGCTCCTGCGGGTCATTGAGCGAGAAGACCATGTGGACGAACGGACCGATTTCCGGGCTGATGTACTTGCTCAATGCTTCCTCGAACACGATGAACGGGGGTGGTGTTGGACCAGTGACACTAAGAGCCAGGCGCCCACCGGGGGCAAGCACCCGGCACATCTCACTCAGCGCGGCTACCTTGTCCGTCATGAACTGAAGGCCGAGTTGGGATGTGATTACGTCATAGGAATCGTCAGGCAGCGGCATCGATTCCGCAGTGCTCTCGTGCCAGGTGATCTCCACATCTGCCGGTGCAACTGATCGAGCCACCGCCAGCATGCCAGGATTCATGTCGAGCCCGTGAACTGTACCGGTTGGTCCCGCGCGCCTGGCAGCGAGCCGGGTGACGATACCGGTACCGCACGCGACATCCAGGACACGCTCTCCGGGACGAATCGCAGCCGCTTCGATTAACTCGAACGCCAGCGGTCGCCCAATGTACGGGACGAAGTACTTTTCATAGTTTTCCGCTGCCGAACCAGCAAAGGTCTTGTAGAAGACTTTCTGCGCCATAATCTGTCATTCCTTTCGTCGTTTTGACCGCCGGACCGTGTTCCAGGGAACATCCCGTACCGGCGATTCCTATCGAGCCTGCGCCTGCTCTGGTTCGGGAACGACACCGAGTTGCTGCATGAGACCGAGCTCATCAAACAAGGCCCAGCACTCGACGACTTTCCCGTTGACGATCCGGTCGATATCGATTCCGCTGCTCGTGCATTCCTTACCGGTCGGCGGAATTCCCCGCAGCTCACCGGTGTGGGTGCCACGGGCGACCCAACGGGTCACAACCCGATCTCCTTCCGCAATCTGATCCTGGACAGTGAAGTGAAGGTCCGGAAACGCGGTGCGAAGCATGCCGAAGTACGCCTCTACCCCTGACGGGCCGTGGATCTCGCCCGTCGACCTCGAACCATGGATGACGAAATCGTTGGAAACGAAGTCCTCGACAATATCGTATTTCCCGCCGTTCCAGATCTCGTCAATGGCCTGACGTACCAGCTCCTTGTTCTCCCGGGGCATCGGAACTGCTCCTTTCGTGAATCTGTACGGACCAGCAATCATGTAGACAGCGTAGGCCGATTCACGAGGTACGTCGGCACCCGAACGGGGTATTTCTTCGGGGTAGTTCGCTGAGGAACCGCTCGAGCCAGTCAGCCCAGAAGGTTTAGCGCCCGGGCGCGGGCCACTGACTGCGTGCGAGTGTGTGCGCCGAGCTTGCCGTTGATGTTCGCCACATGCTTCTTGACCGTTTCCGGGGAGATGAACAGGTGCTCAGCGATCTCGGCATTCCGGAGGCCGGCGGCAAGCAGTTGCAGGACCTCACGCTCGCGCGCAGTCAACGGTTCAGCAATGCCGGCCCGACCGCCTGGCAGTGACGAGGGGCTACTCCCGAAACCGTGGAGCAGCGCATCCGTGTAGTCCACCATCACGTCCCGGTCGCGGGCCGTACGAAGCAGCAATGCCATGTTCATTCCGAGATCGGTGAACACCCTCACATAGCCTTCCGGTTCCGCCAGTCGCAGCGCTTCTTCCAGAGCGGACAGTGCCTCGATTAGGTCGCCCGCCTGGTGCGAGACGAGTGCCCGAAGCGCCAGCGCCTCGACCTGCACGCCCAATCTCTCCGATTTCGTCGCGGATGCGATCAGTTCTGCGAGCCGATGTGTCGCCGCGGTGAGCGCGTCAGCATCACCTCTGATGCAGAGAGTTCGGGCGATCGCCAGCATCAACGCATCAGTGGGACGCCGTTCTCCACGATCGATCTGCTGTTCCGCGCGGACCACCCAGTCCGCGGCTGTGCGAAGCTGGTCCTGTTCGAGCCAGAGCTCCAGCTGGACACGCTCGAAGCGGTCACCCCAGTCCGGGAACGAGGACGATTCAACATGCGGGCGCGCCCGGTCCAGGCTCGCCGAGGCCCTATCGACGTCACCGAGTGCCAGAGCGATCCGCGCAGCCAGCAGATGAGCGGCAATGAGCCCGCGGGTATCCTGGCCGAGTTCAACCAGTCGCAATCCCTCACTCAGAAATTCGGCGGCGCGATCGAGGTCGTTCCATTCGTAGTAGATCTCGCCCATACGGACATAGACCCATCCGAGCTCGGGGAGCGGCAGAAAGCCCCAGTTATCCCGGTCGTTTATCACCGCCAGTGCCTGTCTCCAGTAACCGGCCGCTTCCCGCAGACGCCCGCGCATCAGGCTGAGATCGGCAAGTGCTCCGTAGAGGTGAACGGCCTGGACTCTGAACGGCGGGGCATGGGTGAAGTCGAGCAGTTGCCGATAGGCGGACTCGGCTTTCTCCCAGTACCCGTTTGCGCGGTAGGTGTCTCCCAGTGCGCCGTAGACACCGGGCCGAAACGTCAGATCGTCCGACGGGAGGTCCCTGAGCGCCTGGTCGGCATATTGTTCGGCGAGATCGATGTCGTTCTTAAAGCAGGCGATGAAGCAACGCATGGCGGTAACCCGGGCGAGCTGTCCGGCTACGCTTGTCCGATCATCTGTGGTCAGCCGCTGTTCAATAGCGCTCAGCCGGGGCTCGACACGCTCAAACTGGCCGGTGAACAGCAGTAGTGCGACTTCAGCCAGCCCGATTTCCGGCCGGTCATCGCGCCACTGCGATGGGAGCAGATCCAGCCACCTGCGGACGACCGCGATCTCCCCGCCGAAGAGTTTCACCTCAAGATGCGTTCGCAGAATGCTGATGACGAGATCGATATCGCCAGCCTGCACCGCGTGTTCGAAGGCCGGTTCGGCCATATCGTGCTCGAGATGCCAGGCTCCGGCGTTTCGGTGTAACGCGGCGATCTCGTCCGGGGAGCGGTTTCGATCAAGTTCCCTCCGGAGGAACTCTGAGAACACGCTATGGTAGCGGAACCACTCCCGGTGCTCGTTCAGCGATACCAGGAAGAGATTCTCCTGTTCCAGCCGCTCCAGCATTTCCCTGCCATCGTATCGGCCGGTCACCGCGCTGCAGAGATCCGCGCTCAAGCGGCTCAGGATGCTCGTTTCGATCAAGAACCTCTGTCGCTCCTGCGGAAGATGTCTGAAGACGTCCTCCATCAGGTAT
>SKKR01000245.1 GCA_007123655.1 Thermomicrobiaceae bacterium | reverse complement strand
GCGCCGTCCAGGCCGTCGTCGAGGGATCGGTCGATCGCCTCCTGCCGTTGTGGTAGCAGCGTGGATCTGGCCACGGTCACTTTCGGGCCGGTCCGCAAGATTGTGACAAGCGGAGGCTCTCCGCCACCGGGGCGAACTGCGCTGATATGTGCATTATCCAGTTGATAAAGCGCGCCGTGCTGGATGGCGTACGGCAGGACTGCCGGGTCGAGCATTGAATCAATGACGTCGTTCCTGGTTGATTGTCCGATGGTAACCAGCACAACTTTCTGCATCTGACGTGTTCCGTTCCGCATGGGGGTGCATACGTACGCATCTTAATGTATAATACGTGCGAGTGCTATACTCGAAGCGCGACACGTGGGTTGCATAATGAACGGGGACCGACCCGCGAGCCCGACGCCTGCCGGGAACCCCGAGTGTGGCAGATTCTGCAGGCGCGACCAGTCCCGGAGGGGGAGCGATCGGTGTCGGAGGAGCTTCCAGAGCGTCTCTCAGCGATCTTGACAGAGGTGGATACGGTCATCGGAGATGCCGAGGCCGGCATTTCCGCCAGCGGGCGCGACCTGAGCGCGTTGCTCGAAGCGCTGGAAGAAGAGCGTGCTCAGACCAACAGCGCCCTGGAAGAGATCCGGCTGGAGCGGTTCGTTCTGGAAGCCGAACCTGACAGTGAATCCGACGAACAGGATGACCAGCACGAGCTCGAACTCCGACAGCGCGAAGCGAAACTGGCGGCATCAGTCGGGCGCGTGTCCAGCCTTCAGCAGCAGATCGGCGACTTCGGCCACCTCCTGACCGCGGCGCGCCGGCAGTTCGGCAGCGACGAGGAGTTGCCCGGGGTTGACGACGCAAAGGAGATGAGCCTCCGCCAGGCGATGATCCGGGCGAAGGAGGAAGAGCGGCGGCGCCTCTCTCGAGAGATTCACGACGGACCTGCGCAGGTGCTGGCCAACGCGATCATCGGGCTCGAGTTCATCGAGCGCTCCCTGAGACAGGCGGAAAGCACCGCGGAGGCGCCGGCGGTCAACGAGATCGAGCGGATCAAGAGCTCCATGCGGGACGGACTGTCGGAGATCCGTCGTTTCATATTCGATCTTCGACCCAGCATGCTCGCCCAGCGCGGGCTTGTCGGCACCGTTGAGCACTACGTCAATGCTTACCGGTCGTTTCTTCCGGACGAGATCAGCCTGGATCTCCCGACGACATCCCCCGACCTGTCCGAGGAGCAGGAGCTGACCGCCTTCCGGGTCATCCAGGAGTCGATTCAGAACGTCCATCGTCATTCGGACGCCACCAAATGCTGGATTGCGATCGAGAACGCGGATCAGGCGACGGTAATCACGGTTCGCGACAACGGTCGGGGGTTCAGCCCGGACTCGGTCAGAGTGCACTCCGCCGGTGGATCCGGGATCCTGGGCATGCAGGAGCGGGCGGAGGTAATCGGAGCCCGGTTGTCGTTGCAGAGCGAGCCTGCCAAAGGGAGTGAGATCTACCTGGAGATACCGGTATCCACGCACGCGGGAACGTCGTCACGTGAGAGTGTCGCCGAACAGCGGCGAACACGATAAGAGGAGCATATCGCCGTGAATCCAATTCAGATCCTGATAGTTGACGATCATCCATTGTTCCGGAGAGGGATCCGCTGGAGTCTGGAAGCCGAACGGGATATGCGAGTGGTCGGCGAGGCAGGGGACGGACACGAAGCGATCCGTCACTCGGACACACTGATCCCGGACGTCATGCTGGTCGACATCAACCTTCCGGGCATGAGCGGCCTGGAGGTTGCCCGCATTCTGAAGCGTCGACACCCGAGGGCCTCAATCGTCGTGCTGACCATGCACGAGGACGACGAGCAGCTGTTCAGCGCGATCAGGGCCGGGGCGGCCGCCTACTGCACCAAGGACGTCGACTCCAGCGATCTGATCGACATTATCCGCCGCGTTGCCCGGGGCGAGTATCTGATCAACGAGAACGTGCTGTCCCACCCGTTCGTTGCCTCCCGTGTGCTTGACCAGTTCCGGGAACTGGCCGAGATGGACTCCGGGAACAGCGCGGTGTTCTCACCGCTCACCCCGCGGGAGGTCGAGATCCTGGATTGTGTCGCTCATGGTCACAGTAACAAGGAGATCGCCCGGCTGCTGAGCATTAGTGATCAGACGGTCAAGAACCACATCACCAGCATCCTGAGGAAGCTCGCGGTGAACGATCGCACTCAGGCGGTGATCTACGCGCTGCGACACGGCTGGATCAAACTGCGGGACGAGGATGAGGAGACCGCAAGCCAGCCGGAGATCGAGCTCTGACGGACACCTATCGACGTTCGAACTCCCGCGCGAGATCTTCCTGACTCATCAAGAGCATCGTCGGACGCCCGTGACCGCAGGCGCGAGGGGAACTGCAGCGTTCCAGCTGCACGATCAGTTCGCGCATCTCCGGGAGCGTCAGGGTCTGGCCGGAGCGGATCGACGAATGGCAGGCCGCGCTGATCACCAGTGAATCGACGACCGAGTCCCCCCGCCCTCCCGCGGCGATCTCGTCCAGGATCCGACTGAGGGTTTCCGCGACGTCCTTGCCGCGCATGACCGCCGGAATCGCCCGGACAGCAACGCTTCCGCCGCCGAAGTCATCGATTCTGAACCCGAGCCCGAGCACGTCATCGCGGCAGGCATCGAGTGTCGCCTGCTGCTCGGGAGTCAGCTCGACGATCACCGCGTCCAGCATCGTCTGCTGATCCAGATTGCCGCTGTGGTACTGGGCAAGCAGGCGCTCGTAAAGGACGCGCTCGTGGGCGGCATGCTGGTCGATCAGATACATCCCGTCCGGCCCTTCGGCGATGATGTAGTTCCCGCCAACCTGTCCGAGCACGCGCAGGACCGGGATGTCGCTGGTCGATTGTCCACTTTCCCGCTCGTGCGGTGCGGGAGGCTCCGTATCGCTGGCCGGGCCCGCAGGCGGTTCAGGTGGCCGCAGATGGTTCGTCCGATCCTCGTTCCGCGAGAACGGCACCCGCGCCGGATTCGCCAGCGACATACGTCGCTGGGCGGTCTCGCGGCTCATCGGGGAGTGCGTTACCTGTGGCACTGGCTGGTCCGCCGCGTAGACCATCAGGGTCTCCCGCACCGCGCGCTGCAGTACTTTAAAGACGAGTCGCTCGTCGGAAAACCGCACCTCGCGCTTGGTGGGGTGGACGTTGACGTCGACTCGTTCCGGCGGGACGGTGATGTCGAGCACAACCACCGGGAAGCGACCGGCCATGATCAACGAGTGATAGGCCTGCTCAATGGCGAAGCCGAGCGGACGATGGTCGATCCAGCGGCGGTTGACGGTGACGTACATCTGTTGCCGGTTCCCTCGCGTGACGGTGGGCAGACCGATATAGCCGTCAACGGTGATCCGGGGTCGCTCCGGATCGTCGTCGTCCAGGTCCGGGCTGGAGACAATCGGGACCATCTGAGCGGCTATGTCAGCGCCCAGAATTCCGACCATCGTGTTGCCCAGATCGCCGGAACCGTCTGTCGTCAGAACGGTCTTCCCGTCATTGATCAAGGTAAACCTGACCGATGGTGAGGCGAGCGCGCAGGCGGTCACGGTCCGCTGGACATGTGCGGCCTCGGTGCTATCCCTGCGGAGAAACTTCCGGCGCGCCGGCACGTTGGTGAAGAGGTCGCGGACGGAGATGGTGGTGCCCGGAGCGGCGGCAACCGGCTCCGGCGATCCGGCCGAGCCGTGCCGGATCCTGATCTTCGCCCCGTGACTGCTCTCCGGCGTCCGGCTGATGATCTGCAAATCACTGACGGCGGCGATACTGGCAAGCGCCTCGCCCCGGAAGCCGTAGGAGTGCAGGTTCGCCAGATCGTTGAATCGCTGCAGCTTGGACGTGGTGTGGCGCTCGATCGCGGTCGGAAGCTCGTCGGCCGGGATACCAGCGCCGTCATCGGTCACCTGGATCAGTTCACGACCGCCGCTGGCGAGTTCGACGGTGACCCGATCAGCCCCCGCGTCCAGCGCATTCTCAAGCAGTTCCTTGACGACTGACGCCGGCCGCTCGACGACCTCGCCCGCGGCGATCTTGCCGACGGTGTGGTCGTCCAGCCGCTGAATGGTCCTGGTCGCCGTGGGTAGCGGGGTAGGCAATTCGGCGTCCTTGCAATACTGGTCCGCGCGCCGGTGACGTCGCCGTGTGTCTGCGGTGAGTATAGCAGCCGGACAGGCGACATATCACATGACGCCCACGAGCGAGCCATCCGAACGAATAATGGTTCAGTGAGATCTCCAGGCTCGTCCGGGAGTTACTGATTGACCAGACAGTTGCCCAGGACTGATTTTGTAGAAATGTGTGGACGCCCCGGGCGAGATACCTACGCCGTCTGTGGTATTGCGCCGAGCTGTTGCATCATGGACATGAGATCGTAGTTCCACCAGGACTCAACGATCTTGCCATCCTCGATGCGGAACATCGTCATCCCGGTGGCCGAGATCTGATTTCCGGTCGCTGGCATCCCGGCAAAGTCGCCCTGATGCGTCCCGGTGAGCGTGTATCGCTTGACAGCGAGATGCTCATCGGCGACCAGCGACTCGAGCTTTGCGTTGAAGTCCGGATATGCCGTCCACATGACCTGCGCGAACTGCTTCATACCCTCCAGGTCAGTGACCTCGGGTTGAGCAGGGTCATGATGAACGTAGTTGGGCGCGAAGAGTTGATCGAACGCTGCTAGATCTTTGTTGTTCCAGGCCTCGAGTTCCTTCCGGATCAGCTCCTTGTTCTGTTCCGAGGACATCGCCCCTCCCTTCAACGTGCAGTCTCGCGTTCCCTCTGTCGCTCCCGGGGCGTCCACCCTGGAACGTGCGCGGGGTATGACTATCGACATCAACGTGCGACTAAGGAGCATCCGGATGATAGTGCGTCAGTGACGATTCTGCCGGTTAACACAACACATGTCAAGAACGAACGTGTGCCGTTCCGAGCCGTGAAGCTCAGCCGAGCCCGGCGGCGGAGAGGGCGGGATGAGAGGGAATCCCGAATCGCCAGGCTCGGCCGTCGCCACGCTTGACGCCGATGCGCGGGCCGCATGCGATCCCGGACTCAGGCATCTTGCCGGGTTCGATCCAGAATGGCGGATAGACCAGATTATGACCGTTGTGCGTTGCGTTCAGGCCGATATACCGCCCGAGCCGGCCGGGTCCGCTGGCGCTCCGGTCATCCGGCTCCGGTTCAACGATCGAAAGCGCCCGGATCAGGACTGCCGACGGCTGCCCTGCCGCACCGGTTACCACGTTGAAACAGGGGTACATGCCGTACGCCAGATAGACGTAGAGAGTTCCCGGCGGGCCCCACATCGCCCGGACGACACCGTTTCGGCGGAACGCCGAGTGGGACGCCAGATCGTCCGGGCCACCGTAGGCTTCGGTCTCAACGATCGTCCCGCGCAGAGGCTCTTCCGGTCTACTGGCGCAGAGGGAAGCCCCGAGGAGATCTGGCGCGACATGTTCGACCGGGCGCTCGTAGAAGGCCGCGGGAATGGCGTCAGGCCGAACGTCTCGCACGATCGAAATCCCTAACCGAGGCTGTCCAGTCGCTCAAGGAGAAGTCCCAGTCGTTCCTTGGCGTC
>SKKR01000406.1 GCA_007123655.1 Thermomicrobiaceae bacterium | reverse complement strand
TCCGGGTCTTCCAGGAGATCCTTGATCCGGACCAGGAACTGGACCGCCTCGCGTCCGTCGACGATCCGGTGGTCGTAGGAAAGCGCCAGGTACATCATCGGGCGGATCACGATCTCGCCGTCGATGACGACAGGGCGTTCCTGAATCTTGTGCATTCCAAGGATCGCCACCTGCGGCGGGTTGAGAATCGGTGTCGAGAGGAGCGACCCGAAGATCCCGCCGTTGGTAATCGTAAATGTGCCGCCGGCGAGTTCATCGAGTTTAAGCTTGTTCTCCTGCGCCCTGGTCGCCAGATCGACGATGTCCTGTTCAATCTGCGCAAATGATTTCCGGTCCGCGTCCCGCACCACCGGAACGACGAGGCCTTCATCAACACCGACGGCGATGCCGATATCGTAGTAGTTCTTGTAGACGACCTCATCGCCCTGGATCTCCGAATTGACCTCCGGGAACGTCTTGAGCGCCCCGATCGATGCCTTGGTGAAGAAGGACATGAAACCGAGCGACACGCCGTGGCGTTCCTTGAACGCGTCTCGACGCCGCTTGCGGAGTTCCATGATCGCGGTCATGTCCACTTCGTTGAACGTGGTCAGCATAGCCGCGTTCTGCTGCGCTTCCACCAGTCGTCGTGCGATCGTCTGGCGACGACGCGACATCCGGACCCGCTCCTCGCGGCGTGTCTCGGAGAGCAGCGAGAACGGGGCCCCATCCGCGGCGGGCGGGGGCGCGGCCGGCGCCTGTTCCTGACTCGCGCCGTTTGTGGGCGCCGGGGCCTGCTGCGGCTGGGCCTGCTGTTGTTGAACGAAACTCAGAACGTCTTCTTTCGTGACCCTGCCGCCGTCGCCGGAAACCGGAACTCTGGAGAGATCGACCGAATGTTCGGATGCGAGCCGTCTGACCGCCGGCGTTGCCCTGCGGCCACCGCCAACCGGTTCGGCCTTCTCCTCTTCGGCCTGAGCCGGCTGTGCTGACGCCGCAACGGGCTCAGCCGCCGGTTCACTGGCTGGTTCGGCCGCCGGCTGTTCCCCGGCGGGAGCGGCAGCCCCGGCCTCGACCGTCGCGATCACCTCGCCGACCTCCACGGTATCGCCCTCGGCCTTGTGGATCTGCTGCAATACGCCGGTCTCTTCGGCAGCGATCTCCACATTGACCTTGTCCGTCTCGAGCTCGACGAGCGTTTCCCCGGCCGAGACGGCGTCGCCCTCTTTCTTCAGCCAGGTTCCGACCATCGCGTCGACGACGGACTCACCAAGCGCGGGGACTCGAATTTCAGTCGGCATGCTTCACTCCGTAGGTTTCCCTGGCGACATTCACAGCCTGGAATGCCTCGTTCACAATACGTTCCTGCTCGGCGTTGTGGACATCCGGATAGCCCTCAGCCGGACTTGCCCGCTCCGGCCGGCCAATATAGCGCACTTCGGAGCCGTCTGGAAGCCGGTGCCGCAAACGCGGCTCCATGTACGTCCAGGCGCCCATATTTCGCGGCTCCTCCTGTAACCAGGCGACTTCTTCAACATTCGGGTACCGCTCCAGGACGGACCTGATCTCTTCGTCAGGGAACGGGTACAGCTGCTCGACACGCACCAGCGCCACATGATCGTTCTCTTCCCGGAGTTCGCTGGTGACCAGATCGACGTGTACTTTCCCAGAGCAGAACACGAGTCTGGTGACCTTCTTCGCGTTCTGGCTCGCCAGTTCGTCGTCGAGCACCGGCCGGAATTTGCCACTGGCAAGCGCGGACAGCGGAGATGCCGCCTGCGGGTGGCGCAAGAGGCTCTTCGGTGTCATCACAATCAGCGGACGCGGTTCGGACGCCAGGGACGCCGCGTGACGCCGGAGCAGGTGGAAATACTGCGCGGAGGTCGTGCAATTGGCAACCCGGATGTTGTCCTCCGCGGCGAGTTGCAGAAACCGCTCCACTCGCGCGCTGGAGTGTTCCGGCCCCTGGCCCTCGTAGCCATGCGGCAGCAGCAGCACCAGTGACGGGTGTTCCTGCCATTTCGCCCGGGCCGCCACGATGAACTGGTCAATCATCACCTGGCCGACGTTGACGAAATCGCCGAACTGGCCTTCCCAGAGCACCATCGTCTCCGGCGACTGGATGCTGTATCCGTAGTCAAATCCGAGCGTCGCCGTCTCGGTCAGCGGGCTGTTGTAGACCGCGAACGACGCGGTGGCGTTCGGAAGGTGCTGCAGTGGCGTGTAACGGTCGCCGTTTTCGACGTCGTGGAATACCAGATGCCGCTGGCTGAACGTTCCGCGTTCAGTGTCCTGCCCCTCAAGTCGAACGGGCGTCCCGTCCACGATGATAGAACCGAACGCCAGCGCCTCGGCGTGCGCCCAATCGAGCGGATTCCCCTGCTCCGGAGCATCCACACGGCGCTGGATCTGGCGCTTGAGTTTCGGATTCAGATTGAAGCTCTCAGGAAACGCGTGCAAGCGGGCGTTTATGTCCCGCAGGACATCCTCCGGCACACCGGTCTCCACTGATTTAACGTGTCCGTTGCTACTCGCCTGCACGAGCTTCGGCGGTGCTGGCGGCTCGTAGTCATCCTGATCGATTCGCTTTTTGATCTCGGTCAGGTGCTCGAGCGCCTTGCGGTCGAGTTCATCGGCTTTTTCTTTTGTAACAACGCCCTGGGCATCGAGGGTTTCCGCCCAGCGAGCGCGAACAGTTGGATGCTGGCCGATCTGCGCATATAGCCGCGGCTGGGTGAACCCTGGTTCGTCCCCTTCGTTATGTCCCCAGCGCCGGTAGCCGATGAGATCGATCAGAACGTCCTTGTTGAATCGCTGCCGGTAGGCGTACGCAATCCTGATCGCGGCCATGCACGCCTCCGGATCGTCGGAATTCACGTGCATGATGGGAATCTCGAATCCCCTGGCAACATCGCTGGCGTACAACGTGGACCGGGACTGCCAGGTCTCCGTGGTGTATCCAAGCTGGTTGTTCACAATAATGTGCAGCGTTCCACCAACGGTGTAGCCGGGAATCAGAGCGAGGTTGAGCGATTCCGTAACGACGCCCTCGCCGGGGAAGGCCGCGTCGCCGTGCACAAGCAGCGGAATTCCCTGACTGATATCGTGCTCGGGTTCACCGCCGGTGTCGCGGCGATCCTGAACCGCCCTGGTCATCCCGGCCACAACGGGATTGACAAACTCCAGGTGGCTCGGGTTGGACGCCATTCTCACCCGGACGCCGAGTTCCCCAGGTTCCCGGTCCCACCCAAGGTGATATTTGACATCGCCAGTCCACCCGGCGTCAGAATCGTGAAACAGACCCTTGCCGGCAAACTGCGCGATGCTCTGCTCGTAGCTCTTGCCCAGAATATGCACCAGCGTATTGACGCGCCCGCGGTGCGCCATCCCGATCATGACGTTCGGGATCTTCTCGGTTGCCGCGCGCCTGACCACATCGTCGATCATCGGCACCAGCATGTCGTTGCCCTCGATCGAGAACCGTTTGGCGCCGAAGAATGCGCGGTGGATGAACTTCTCGTAGGCTTCGACGTTCGTCAGCATCTCCAGAAGCTCGCGCTTCTCGTCGGCGCCAAGGCCACCGGCGGCCTGGTCCGTCTCGGCGGCAATCATCAGCCACTCGCGCTCATCCGGATCCTGCACGTGTTCGAAGTCATACCCGGTCGTCTGGCAATAGCGATCCCGCAGCCGGGCAATTGCGTCCGCCGCGGTCCCGCCTTCCGAACCAGTTGGTCCTCCGACCACCTCAGCCGGGAGCGACTGCAAATCAGCTTCGCTCAAACCGTGGGTTGCCGGGTCCAGTTGCGGATCTCCGGGCGGGTCACTCCCCAGCGGATCGAGCCGGCTGGCCCGGTGACCAACCCGCCGAATCGCGCGCGCCAGATTGCCTGCCGCCATAAGTGTGGTGACGTCAACTCCGGCGGCTGCCGGCGCCGCTCCATTTCCGGCCCGCGGCGTCCACTGCTCGAACACCTGCCGCGTTACCGGATCGACCGCCTCCGGGTTCTGCCGGTACCGCTCGTAGAGCTCCAGCACGTATCCGGCATTGGGTCCATGAAAGAGCGCCTCAATAGTCATCGGACGTAACCCACCTATCTAGGTCGAGACCGCCCACAACAAAACGCGCGACTCTCGTTGGTCGCGGTGTCCGTGGTCGTTCGGGAGTTCTTCCGTTGCACAGGGGTTGGAGAACGGCTGAGGAGCCGGGTTGATCGAAGAGATGTTGACCTGGGACCGAACCTGCCTGCACGGTTCTCCCTACCAATCGCCGGTACCGGTCAGCAGTCGGGTCGTCGTTTCTCACTTTTCAGAGAGTAAAACCCAACATCCGGTCGATTCGCCGGCTGCATTCATCCCCACAATGGTACACCACCGGCCGGAAAATTGGGGTACTGGTTCAACGCCGTAATGATAGGACGAATCGGATCCCTCTGGCCAGTTTCCCGTCTGACCGGCCGGATTCACTGTGCGTCAGTGTCCTCCGTAGTATGATCTGAACCGGCGTCAGCGGTCCACGAACTGAACAGTTCTGAACAGCGAGATCGCAGCGTGCTGAGTGCCGATCGACCGTACAGCGGTGGGAGCAGTGACGATGTCAGACCAGAAACATGAACCGAGTGTTAACACCTCTTCGTACAAGCAGCCGGCCGGCAATGTACCGACTGAAGCCACGGAAGCCACCCGGGTGAATGCCGAACAAGTTGAAGGCGAAACCGTCATTCTGGACCAGAGTTCGGCCGAAACGGTTTCTGCCGAGCGGGTAACCGTTTCAACCAGCAAAATCGGAAGCGTCAAGGCGAGCAGTGTTCAGATGGACAAATGCGCCGCCGTGTCCGTGGCCGCAGAGAAAGCGGCGCTGCAGGACTGTGCGACGATTCAGATGAAAAGCGACTCGGTCCGGATGGTCAAGAGCTCCTCGCTTCTGATGATCAGCAACGAGACGACCATGGAAGAAGGTTCGACGTCGTTGCTGGTCGTAACGGGCGGATTGACGGGTGAGGCGCGGGCGCTGGTGACCGTCCCCGCGGCCGCGCTTGTCGGCGCGCTCTTTGCGGTCGTCGGTGCAGTACTGCTCGGAGTGATCCGAAGCTCGAAGGAGTAACGATGGGATTCCTGACCGGTTTGTTCAAATTCGCACTCGGTGGAGCCATCGGCGCGGCAATAGGCGCCGGCGTTGCCGCAGCGTTTGCGCCGCAAAGCGGCGACGAACTGAAACAGACGATTAATCAGCGGATCGAAGCCAGCAAACAGGCCAGGGTGGAGGCTGAAGCCGCAACCCGGGCCGCGATGGAACAGGAGTTCCGCCGCATGGTTGGCGACGAAAGCGCGCTGCGGGTCGAACCGGGCGACACCCGGCCATGAACCACCGGGCTTATCCCGGACGATGCTCGAGTTGATTGGCCCGGTGCTTTAGCGCCGGGCACCTCATTGAAGAACGAGATCCCGGTCCTGTGCGCGGGCCGAGACGTCACGTTCCTGAGACATGGGGGTAGACCCGCTTAACGGTGGCGTAACCGCGGAGCCGTAGCATTAACGTTGCGATGATCGCACGTCGGGACCTCCCCTTTCCGCGACCCGACTGGCGCCGGCGTCCGACTTGACCAAGACGGAGGAAGACGATGATCGTGATGAAGCTGCTCT
>SKKR01000247.1 GCA_007123655.1 Thermomicrobiaceae bacterium | reverse complement strand
TCGCGGGTCGTCGCGGTAACCAGGGCCGGAATCGACAAGGTCAGAGATTCCGGTCGGGATCGTGCGCCGTTCCTGCTGCGCGTCAGGGACCGGGATGGTGGCGAACGCTCCGTGCTCGCCCGCGCTGTGATCGATGCCTCCGGGACAGTGGGCCGGCCGAACCCGATCGGCAGCGGCGGGATTCCCGCAATCGGTGAGCGTGACTCGTGGGACCGAATCCACTACGGCGTGCCCGATGTGCTCAATCGCGACCGCTGGCGTTACGCCGGCAAGCGCGTCCTGGTCATCGGCAGTGGAGATTCCGCCTTCAACGCGCTGCTCCACTTGATCACACTGAAGGAGGAGGAGCCCGCGACGGAGATCATCTGGGCGGTACGGAAGCCGGTTGATCAGATCAGCTTCGGCGGTGGCGAGAACGATGCCCTTCCGGAGCGGGGCGCGCTCGGGATGCGGGTCCAGGCGATCGTCGAAAGCGGCCAGGTGATGCTCGTTCCGGGATTCCGAATGACGCGGATCGAAACGTCCGTGGCCGGTGTGCTGGCCAGTAGCGATGAAGACACGTTGCCACCGGTTGATGAGGTGATCGCGGTGACCGGCTACCGGCCCGATCTTGAAATGCTGCGGGAGGTCCGTCTGTCACTGGATTCAGCCATCGAGAGTCCCGCGGATCTGGCGCCGTTGATCGATCCGAACCTGCACTCCTGCGGAACGGTGCGCCCGCACGGAGCGGCGGAACTCGCGCATCCGGAAGAGGACTTCTACATCGCCGGCATGAAGAGCTACGGGCGAGCACCAACGTTCTTGATGCTGACCGGCTACGAGCAGGTTCGGTCGATCGTCGCCGCGATCGACGGGGACTGGGACGCCGCCAGGGATGTCCAACTGGTGCTTCCGGAGACCGGCGTCTGCTCGACTGGGAACCAGGGACTGGTCCTCTCCGTACCCGGGAACGGACCAGCGCGTGAGTCAACCGGAGGAGGCTGCTGCGGTTCCAGCTGATGAGGCTGACCCCTGAGCCGAATACGGGTTCACATAGAAGGGACCACACGTGACGTTCATCTCGATACCGGAAGAGGTTCGCGAGCTTCTTGATGGGCCGAACTACGCTCACATCTCCACCTTGCAGGAGGACGGCTCGCCCAGAAACCACGTCGTCTGGATCTGGCGGGAAGGCGACCACGTTGTCGTTCCCACGAGCCGTGGACAACGAAAAGCCCGGGATCTGAACCGGGATCCCCGGATCGGGCTCTCGATCCTGGACCAGGATGATCCGTATCAGATGGCCGCGATACGAGGGCAGGTTCTGGAGGTTCGATCCGGGGACGACCACACGCTGATGGATCGAATCGCCCGGAAATACACCGGCGCGCCGTTCCCGGGAAACGATCCTGACCTCGTGTACTATGTGATCGGCGTCACCAGCGCGTACCAGCGAACGATCACCGGCTTCAGTCACAACCCCGATGGCTTAACTCCCATGCCGGCAGGATGCTGCGGTTAGACGCGGGAACTGGTCCCACCGGGGACGGGCGCACGCATCTGTCACTGCTCCCGGACCCTGCCGGGAGGTCAGGGGAGCACGCGCACCGGGAGAGGATGACCAGGATTGCCACAGCTTACGCGGTCCGGGCGTCAGCGATCCCTCTAATCCGCCGTGGCCGCTTTCCCGCTGGAGGTGCCGGCAATCCGGCCGAATACCGCCCCGGATGTCAATCCGGTACCACCGGGATAGTTGAAATAGAACAGCCCGCCGACGAGTTCGCCGGCGGCGTACAGGCCCGGAATCGGCTGTTCCTCCAGGTCAAGCACCTGGGCATCTGTGTTGATTCGCAGGCCACCGAACGTGAAGGTGATACCACAGGTGATCGCGTAGGCCTCGAACGGCGGCGTATCGAGCGGGTTTGCCCAGTTGGACTTTCGCGGTGTGATGCCCTCGGTGCCCCTCCCGTCCTTGATCGCCGGGTTGAACTCGACGTCGGTCCGCACCGACCGGTTGAACTCGTGGACCGTCTCCAGGAACGTCTCGCGGTCGACGTCCTCCAGGCGATCGGCCAGTTCCTCGAGACTGTTTGCGACGACCTTCGTGACCTCGCGGATGCGGTACTCGTCCCTGAGCAACGGAGTGACTCTGGCATCGAAGACCTGCCAGGCGAACTGGCCCGGCTGGTGGAGCACCGCGTGGCCGTACCTGGCGTAGGTGTAGTTGCGGAAATCCGCCCCTTCATCGACGAAGCGTTCTCCTTCTCCGTTGACGATGATCCCGAGCGGATAGCTGTGCTTCTGGAAGCCGTCACCGACCGAGAGATCGCCGAACTCCGGGGCGTTGCGGTCCCAACCGACGGCGTGACAACCGGACCAGTTCCCATGGGGCATCGCGCCGATCTCCAGCGCCATCCTGATACCGTCCCCCATGTTGTACCGGGTCCCTCGGACACGGGCCATGTCCCAGCCCGGGCCGAGATAGCGGGTCCGCATCTCCGAGTTTGCCTCGAATCCACCAGAGGCCAGGACGACGGCCCCCGCCCTGACGAGTTCCTGCTCGGCCCCGCGCTGCACCCTGACTCCCGTAACTCGCCCGCTCTCAGTCAGCAATTCGATCGCTCGCGTGCCGTATTTGATCGTGACTCCGGCCCGCTCCGCAGCGCTGGAGAGCGAATCGATCAACCCCGGTCCGCCCCCGTTCGCCAGCACGGTGAGCCCGCCCCAGAACTTCATTTTGTCGCCGACTTTGAACGCCTGGTGCCCATATGCCGGAACGTACCGGACTCCGTAACTCTGCTGCCAGAGCATCGTGTCCAGGCTGTTGTCGATCATCAGCAGGGCCAGGTCCGGATCGGCACGGTACTGGGTAACTCTGGCAATGTCGTCGAAGAAGTCGTCACGGGTGTACTGGCCGAAATCGGTCGACTCGACCTCGTGATCCGAGAGGTCTGGCATGAGACGGCGAAGGTCGTCGACACCGTTGTAGACGATTCGGACCAGCCCGCCGGTGAACCGGCTGTTTCCGCCCCGGTATTTCTCCGGCGCCCACTCCAGCACGAGGACCGAGGATCCCTGCTCCCTGGCCGCCAGGGCAGCGGAAAGTGCCGCGTTTCCCGCGCCTACGACGACGACATCGGCTTCATGTTGTTCTGCCACGTTGCCTCCAGGTTCGATTACCGGTCCCGTGTCTTCGCGTGTCTCCACGATAGTCGCACAGATCGGTGGGGCACATCCAGACGAGACCATTCGTCTCAGAGGACCGGCATGTGGCGTACGATGGCTCTCGGAGGACAAAGGTTGACGCGCAACCGCGCACCATATGGGAAGTAACCGGCGTGATCGAAGCGATCAGACAGGGATTTGAGCGCACCGGAGACATCTCCTACGGCTGGCGGATGCTGCTGGCTGTCGCGATCGCGCAGATAACTTCCTGGGGCGTCCTGTACTACTCCTTCACCGTGTTTCTTGACCCGATGAGTCGTGAGTTGGGATGGTCCGTGGCAACGCTCACCGGCGGCTACTCGCTGGCGTTGCTCGTCTCCGGCGTCGCGGCGATCCCCGTTGGACGCTGGCTGGACCGGCACAGCCCACGGGGACTGATGACCGTCGGTTCGATCCTGGCGACGCTTCTGGTGCTTGCCTGGGCGACGATCGACAGCCTTGCCGTCTACTACCTGATCTGGGTCGGGATCGGTCTGGCGATGTCGGCCGTGCTTTACGAGCCGGCGTTCGTGATCGTCGCGAACTGGTTCCGCCGGAAACGGAGCCGGGCGCTGACGTTGCTGACGGTGGTCGCCGGCCTGGCGAGCGTGATCTACGTACCGCTGGCCGGATGGCTGGTGATGACCTGGGAGTGGCGCACCGCCCTGATCATCATGGCCGGGCTACTGGCAATTGGCACGATCCCGATTCACGCGTTCCTTCTCCGGCGCAGTCCAGCTGATGTTGGCGAAGCAGTGGACGGTGAACCACCGGCTAGGGCCGATCAGACGTCGGGAGCCGCGTCTCCGGCACGCGCGACGTTGACGCTCGGGGACGCGCTAAGACAGCAGGTGTTCTGGTGGACCGCGCTCGCCTTCGTGCTGGCGAATTTCACGATGCTGGCGATCTTCGTCCACCTCGTGCCCTATCTCACGCGGGAGGGGTTCACTCCGGGGTTCGCCGCAACGATGATCGGTGTTGCCGGCGCCATGGCCTTGCCCGGTCGGCTGATCATCACGCCGCTCGGGGAGGTTGTTCCGCGCCAGTACGTCGCGGCGGGGATCTTCGCCAGCCAGGTGCTGGCGCTGGCAGTATTGCTCGGGACCGATTCACGGGCCGGCGTCATCGTGTTCGTTGTGCTCTTCGGCGCGGGATTCGGCGCCGTGACTCCGGCCCGCGCGGCGATTGTCGCCGATCTCTATGGCTCGGCAAACTTTGGCGCGATCAACGGGGCGCTCGCGACCGGGGTCACGTTCTCCCGGGCGGCCGCTCCGGTGACGGCCGGGCTAATCGTCACCCTGACCGACAGCTACGCCCCGGTGTTTCTCACGCTGCTCATCGCCTCCCTGGTCGCGGCAATCGCGGTGTTGCGCACGCGGTGGCTTCACTCCGAGAGTTCGAATGCGTCTCGGGAGGCGTAACGGGTGTTCGAGCGTTATGCGACGTCGCCTGATCACCGGCCGCAGCCGGAGAACCTCATAGTCTGCTCCACGTAACTATCACGTGCGATCGCGCTTATCCTCAGCAGACCGGGAAAGTTGAATTCACGACCTCAGTCGTGTGCCGATCCAGGCGGAGGGGTGGAATCGATGCGTACTCGACACGTTCTGGTCGCGTTACTGGTTGTGGCGATCTCGCTGGCAGGTACTGCGAGTCTGGCCGGGGCGGCGCCGAACGAGTCGTCCTGCTGGGGCCAGGCATCACAGGCCTTCGCTCGGGACGGCCTCATGGGTGAACACGCCAGCAGTTTCGAGACCCCACGTCTTGGTCTGCGAAATCTGGCGCGCGCATTGCACGACCAGGGTGTCCTGGATGATGACTCGATGCAATCGCTGGGGGCGTTCGTCGCGGACGAGCTCGGTTACGAAATCGAAGCCTGCGAGTAGCGCTGGCCGGTTCCGGATGACTGCCGCGCAGGGTGGCGGGCCAAGTACGGCATGTTCTGCGACGGGTCGGACCCTCGTTCGAGCATGGCAGCCATCCGGGACGTGATCTCTCGCGTGCGCTCTCAATGATTTCGAAAAGGGGCGACTCGACGCCAAGTGTCTGCGCCGCGGCTTACCCCCACACCCACCGGATCAGACGAAGCCAGTTGCCGTAGAAGATCCGTTCCACGTCAACATCCGGGTAGCCGCGCGCCGACAGCATTCCGGTCATCTTTTGAATGTCGGCGATGGTGTCCAGGTCTCTGGGGCACTGCTCAGTGCCGTAGCCGCCGTCCAGATCCGTCCCGATCGCGGCGTGATCCGCGTTGCCGGCTAGCTGGCAGACGTGGTCGATGTGGTCGACGACGTTCTCCAGACCGACGACATCCCGGCTCGTCTCCCCGCGCACATATCCTGGATAGAGCATCCAGGCGTCCATCACGGCGCCGATCACGGCGTCACGCTCGATCAGGTGGCGAATCATGTCATCGGTCAGCTGGCGGTCGCCCGGAAC
>SKKR01000430.1 GCA_007123655.1 Thermomicrobiaceae bacterium | reverse complement strand
TGTCGTGGCCTACGCATCGAGCATCGGGGAACCGGTCGGACTGGTCGGGCTCTCGTTTGGTGGCCGCAATGTGCTGGGCGCGGCAAGCAGGCTCGCGGACCTCACGGGGGTAGTGGCGTACGAGCCTGCGGTCGCGGAGCCGATATCGGAGGAGGTGCGCGAGCGGATGGTCAGCACCGTCATGCGCGAAGCTGAGGAGGTCCAGCAGGGTCGACTCGCCGATGGAATGCGCATCTGGTCGGAGTTTGTCGGCAACGGCGAAGAGAACGCTGCTCTGGAAGAAGCCGGCGCCTTCGAGATACTGGGTGCCAACGCTCCCGATGACCTGGCGACTTTCCAGCAGATCCGCGATTACGAGGGCCCGAGCCCCACGGACGCCTCGGCGCTGGGAAAAATCACAGCACCAATACTGCTCCTGAAAGGCGGAAGCACCACGGAAGCTTCAGCTTCCTGGTTTCACGCGGGCATTCGTTACGTCGACGAGCAGGTTCCACAGACCACTGTGCATGAGTTGCCGGGCCTGGGGCACCTGGGTCCCATGATCGCACCTGAAAGGGTCGCTGAGAAGATCGGCGATTTCTTCGAAACCGTGCGTCAGCCAGCCTGATCTGGCAACGATTGCGGAACCGGCTGCATCCAGGCTGGCGACGAGGTCACCGTTAAGTAACATGCGTCGCGCGACTTCACGCGCCACCAGCTAACGCACGGCCGTTCAACGGTCGACACCCGTCGGACACCGTGCGCCGGGGCGCTGAGGCACGAAGTTCACGTTAGTCCAGCCCCGGGGCCGGCGCGCCGCATAACAGATTCAAGATACGCTGTGAGGCCGGTTCCGGGAGCGACCAGCGTGGTGCTATGTCCGGAGCCGGCTCAAAGCGCGAGACTAGCTAGCACCCCTGAATGCCGGCAACACCTCACTGGCGAACAACTCGATCCCGGCGGTGCTCGGGAAGTCGGCGAAGCGGAGGTGGAAGTGGCTGAAGGCGCCATCGGCATGGCCTTGGAGCCTGGCGAGGCGACGAAGGAATTGGAAGCCGGCACTCGCAAACGGCAGGCTCTCTCGCAGTGGAGCCGTTATTCTGGGGGAGCAACGGATTCCTTCACCACGAAGTACAAACTTGTGGCAACGGCCGCATGATAATAAACTGGGTTCACACACCATCCACTGAGCGCCTCGATGTCCACTATCTGCGCCTAGCGATGCATGATAGGGGTGAGCGTCATGAGTCTTGATAGACACCGTCCGGGCACTTCGTCCCACACGCTGGCCGAAGCGCAGCACGCCTTGCAGCGCGGAGCGTGGCAGGAGGCACGCAATGGCTTCGAGACAGCCTTGACCGAAGAGGAGACTCCGCAGGCGCGAGAGGGCTTGGGCACTGCCGCCTGGTGGCTGGAGGACGCCGAAACCGTATTCGCGTCGCGGGAGCACGCCTATCGTCTCTACCGCCAGCAGAGTGATGATCGGGCGGCCGGTCGCCTGGCTACTGAGCTGGGATTTGATTACGCGGTTTTCCGGGCCGAGTTGGCCGTCTCTAACGGTTGGCTGCAGCGGGCGCACCGGCTTCTGGACGATCTCGACCCTGTACCAGAGCAAGCCTGGCTCGCGCTGCGAGAGGCCGAGATGACGTACCACATTGAAGGCGATCTCGACCGCGTACGCGAACTGGGCAGCCAGGCGCAGGAGTTGGCGAGCCACCTCGGCGAGCTGGATCCGGAGATGCTTGGCCTCGCCCTCGAGGGTCTGGCACTGGTTGGCCTGGGCGAGGTGGCCGACGGTATGCCTCGCCTGGACGAAGCGATTGCCGCAGCCGTCGCTGGAGAGATGCAATCCTTTCAGGCCATTAGCACGACATTCTGTCTGATGGTCTTCGCCTGCGAGCGAACCCGCGACGTTGACCGGGCTGGCCAGTGGTGCGAGCGGTTCATGGACTTCTGCCGACGATACGAGCTCAAAGGTTATCTTGCCTTCTGCCGTGGACACTATGCGTCCGTGCTTACGGCCAGGGGACAGTGGGACGAGGCTGAGAACCAGCTTCTCAAGGCGCTGGATGGGCTACAAGGTCGGATTGCCTGGGCATTATCTCCACTGGAACGACTGGGCGAACTGCGACGTCGGCAGGGTCGGCTCGAGGAGGCCGAGGAAACGTTCGAACAAGCGCTTATCTATCCGCCGAGCATCCTCGGGAAGGCCAGGGTCGCTCTCGATCGGGGAGACCTCCAATCGGCGCTGGATCTGGTTGAGCGGGTGCTCCGGCGCATGTCCGAACGAAACCGCACTGAGCGAATTCCCTGCCTGGAACTTCTCGTCCGAATTCATTGTGCTCGCGGTGAGGTTAAGGAGGCTCAGAAGCCACTGCAGGAACTCGAGGACGTTGCGCAAATCATCCGTACCGATAGCTTCTTGGCCGTGGCGAACCACGCGCGGGGCCAGGTAGCAATCGCAGCAGAGGACGCAGCCGCAGCGAAAGCTCCGCTCGAGGACGCACTCGACATCTACGAGCGTGTCCAACTCCCCTTCGAAGCGGCTCTGGTTCGGATGGATCTTGCTCGCGCGCTGCACACCGTTGGCAGTGAGAGCTCGGCCTTGGATCAGATCCGCGCGGCTCATGACACATTGCGGAGCCTGGGAGCTGCCGCGGAGGCGGCCAGAGCACGGGGTTTGGCCGACCAATTAAACGGGCCCGCTGGCCCGACGATCCTCAGTCCCCGCGAGACGGAGGTGCTGAGGCTCCTTACCCGTGGCTTGAGCAACCAGGAGATCGCCGATGAAATCTTCGTGAGCAGGCACACGGTGCGCCGTCATGTCTCCAGTATTCTGACCAAGCTGGATGTTCCCTCCCGGACCGCTGCCGTGGCCTACGCCCTGGAAAACGACCTCAACTAGGTACATCGGAATGGTCCTTCTGGACCATGTCATCCAGCTCTGGAATTAGCACACCCGGCCGATGCCGCACGACAACCCCTTCGATACGCTGGTAGCAGACGATTTTCCGAACGCACTGTGCGCCGCGCTTCACCGGCGCTGTCGCACCGGAAAGGAGACTGCTATGTCAACGGCCGCGAACAAGGATCTGGTTCGCAAGAGCGTCGAGGCGCTGAACGCTGGGGATGTCGAGCAGTTCATCGACTGCTTTGCACCCAACTACGTACACCACGACCCCTCGTCACCGGACATTACGGATCGGGAGACTCTTCGTGCGTTTGTAGAAGCGCAGGGCTCGGTGTTCCCAGACCGGTGTTTCACTATCGAGGACCTGGTGTCGGAAGGTGACAAAGTTACCAAGAGATGGTCGTGCACCGGAACGCATAAGGGAGAGATGGCTGGGATTCCACCCACCAACAACCAGGTTACGGTACACGCAACCAGCATCTACCGGATCGAGAACGGAAAGTTCGTCGAGGGCTGGTTCCTGCTGGACAACCTTGGGGTTATGCAGCAGATCGGAGCTATTCCGGCCGCGCAGGAGCAGGTGACGTAGTCGACGCGTCCGAAGCGATCCGGAGGCTGGCGCCGCTGCGCTCGTGACAGACGCGAGCGAGTGAAAGGAGCGTACGATGACCCAGAATCAATACTTGCTGGCAGGCCAAGCTTCGGAGCTGGACCGGCTCCAACTCCAGTCGCGAGTGTGGGAGCCCGCCGGGCGGCGGCTCCTCGCTGAGATTGGTGAGGGGGACGGAGCCCGGGTCCTTGACGTCGGTTGCGGGGCCATGGGATGGCTCCGCGTACTCAGTGAGTGGGTCGGACCGAACGGAGAGGTCGTGGGTACGGATATCGACGATGGAATGCTCTCAGCGGCCGACCAGTTCGTGTCTACCGAAGGTCTACGCAACGTGGCGCTCATCAAGGACGACCTCTTTGCCAGCGATTTGGACGCCGAGTCGTTCGATCTGGTGCACGCGCGATTCCAAATGGCCCCGCTCGGTCGCGCTGATGCGCAGATGGAAAGCTACCTTCGGCTGGTCCGTCCGGGCGGCATCGTCGTGCTGGAAGACCTGGATCCCGGCTCGTGGCATTTCAATCCTCCCCCGACGCCCGCGCTCGATGAGCTAATCGCACGGCTGGGGGACGTATTCGAGCGGTGGGGGGACCCGTATGTTTCCCGCAGGCAGCTGGAGCTATTCCGTGATTACGGAATCGAGGCGAACGTCAGGGCCGATGTCGAGGCGCTGCCGCCGGGGCATCCCTACCTCCGGCTGCCGCTGCAATTCGCCACCGGCCTGGAAGCGGGGCTGCTGACGTTCATGGACCAGGAAAAGCTTGATCAGTTGCGAAACGAGGCGGAGAACGAGCTCGAACAGCCTGGTCGCTGGGGTACGACGTTCACGCTCGTCCAGTCCTGGGGCCAGCGGGCGGCATAGGGATATCGTTATGTGCTCTGAGGCCGGTTCCGGCGACAACCAGCGGGGTTCTTCTCCGGAACCGGCGCAAAGCATGAGCCTGGCTGGCTTATCTGAGCGCTGGCAGGACGTCCCTGGCGAGCTGCTCGGCGCCGTGGGTACTTGGGAAATCAGCAGAGCGCACTGAACATGTTCGCAGCCGGCAGCTTCGCGCTCCTGGAACTTCTCGATCAGCTCCTCCGTGGCGCCATAAATGGCTCCGTCCTCAGTGAAGAACGGACTCTTCCGGGCTACTCGTTCCGCTTCCTGCTCAGTGTTCGCCGATGGCAACACACGAAACCGACCATGTCTGGACGATCTCGTCAAAGTCCCGCCAAACGTCGTCGCAGTGCCCCTTGAGTACATTCAGCTTGTGCTTCAAATAGTCGATCGTCTCGCCCTGAACGTTCCACCAGAGGGACGGTTCACAATATCACCCTGCGCTGGACGGCTTCGGAACTCGCCGCTTCAGCGTGAGCCTAACTGGTTCGTCTAAACGCCGGAAGCACCTCACGACCAAAGCGGGCAACACCGTCAGTGCGCGGGAAGTCGGCGAAGCGAAGCTGGAAGTGGTGGCAGCCGGCGGCTTCCCGGTCTTTGAAGGCCTGGATCAACTGGTCCGGCGTGCCGTAGATGGCGCCTTCTTCACTGAAGAAGGGGCTCTTCCGGGCAATCTCTTCGGCTTTCTCCTCGGTATCGGCGATCGCGACACACGACGCCGACCACGACTGGGTAATCTCGTCGAAATTCCGGCCGACGGCGTCGCAGTGGCCCTTTAGCACATTCAGCTTGTGCGTGAAGTAGTCGATCGTTCCCCCTTGAAAATTCCACCAGTCTCCATGCTTTGCGGCCACGCGCAGCGTGAGTTTCTCGCCGCCGCCGCCGACCATTACCGGCGGAATCGGGTCCGGTTTCGGGCTCACGACACAGTCGTAGACGGCGTAATGCTCGCCTTCCCAGGTGACGCGATCTTCGGTCCAGAGCCGTTTGGCGATTTCGATCTGCTCTTCCATCTGCTTGATGCGGACAGACGCCTTCGGGAAAGGGAAGTTGTACATCCGGTACTCGTTATCCTTCCAGCCCGCCCCGATGCCGAAGACGAACTTTCCCGGGATGAAGGCGCAGAGCGCGGCGACCTTCTTCGCCAGCACTGCCGGGTTCCGGTAGGACTGACAGAGCACGATCGGCCCCCAGGTCAGATCTGGATAGAGCGCGGAGAGGTGCGCGAGCGTCGTCCAGCACTCG
>SKKR01000225.1 GCA_007123655.1 Thermomicrobiaceae bacterium | reverse complement strand
GGATTCGCCGCCTGCGTTGTATCGGACGGAACCGCGACGTTCGATCGGACAGGACCGGACGGTAATCAGTATGAAGCCGAGCTGATTCATGCGGTTTCACTGGCCAGCATCCACGGCGAGTTCGCGACAGTGCTTGATACCGTCGAGGTACTCAAGGCAATTGGTTCGGCGGCAGAAGCGCCTGCGAATGACTAATGAACGTGTCAAACAGCGGAGCCGGTCCGTAGACCGGCTCCGCGTGGTTTCTCTCTCGCAAGCGTAAATCGTCCTGGGGCGCTAGCCGACCTTTTCGAGCGACGAGCTTTCGATCACGTCTTTCCATTCATCGCTGAGACCCTTGCGCGTCACTCCATAGAAAATGCGTGTGGTGCCGTTGTCCCGGTAGGCAAGGTCATAACGATAGACGTTACCCTGCTTGCGGCGACCCATGACGCCGTAGCGCCCTTTCCACTCCACGTTGTCCGGGTCAAACGTCGTATCCTCGCGCTGGGTTATCGCGTAGCGCCACAGGCTCCGCGATGATGAACGGGTGACGTTCGGAACCACTTTGTCATTCCGCAGGTCATACACGGTGTAGTACGTCTCACCGTCCCGTTCGTCGGCTTCGAGAATTTCGACGCCTGTGTTCGGACGAGGCACGTCGGAATCGACAGGTCTGGGTGGACGACGACCGTTGCTGCTGGAGGGCGCAGCCTCCGTGCGTTTCGGCCGGGGTGGCTGGGAGTCTCCAGCGTCGGACAGTGACGATCGCACCATCTCGACGATGTCGTCTCTGGACGCCACCTCGGTTTTGTCGCCCTTGCGAGTGTAAATCTCGCCGCCGCTGAGCGTGTACGGCTTTTCAGAACCTTCTGGCACCGTCAGCACCACCACGCTTTTGCCGTCGAGGTCGTACGCCTCGGCCGTCACGTCGAGCGACGGAGACACGAAGTTCTGCACGTCCTCTGTTAGCCGGGTGATCGTGTTATCCGGCTTGGAGACGCCGGCGACGTCCGCGGAGGCTGAGGCGTTCAGTCCAATGAAGACGGTTCCGCCCTCGGCATTGGCCATCGCCGCGATATCTTTCAGAACCGCGTTCGATTTCGTGCGCCGGGTCGGAAGTCGCTCGTGGAACACCTTGTCGATGGCGTTCCCTTCTTTCCGCGCCTGATGAATGAAATCCGAGCCTGCCGCAGCGGGCCTTGCCGGGCGTGTCCGGTCGAAGTCCTGACTCTGCAGCAGTTCTTTGATGGCGGAAAAGGACGTCTCGGGCAACCACAACTCGGTCGGCCGGTCTCCAACGCCCAGGTTGGTCTCGCGCTCTGGATCCCGGGTGAGCCGGTGGGCGTCCGATCCCTGGATGCAATGCATCCTGCGTGGGTATTCGGCCTTGCTCCCGCTGAAGAATCGAGCGGTCGTTCGACGTCCGGGATTCTCGAGGTCTGTGGCCTCCAGCGCGTGGAGATTCGGATCCTGCGTGTAGTCCATTTTCGTCTGCTTGCCAAACGGAAAGCCCTGCATCGCGATTCCGTGTGTGGAATTGACGTGGGCACCGATGACCAGCGCGCCGGCCTCGCCAAGTATCTCGTAGGCGCGCAGCACGTCGGTTGTTGCTCCGACCTCGCTGGTCCCGATATCAAGCTTGTCTTCCGGGACATCGAGCAGCAGCAGAAGATGCTCCAGCTTGCGAATGGATGTCTCCGGAGGGAACAGCGCCAGAATGTGGAATCCGAACGTCGCCGTGAATTCGAACCCCGGCAACACCAGTATGCGATTCAACAGGCGCCGGTACTCGGCAAGCAGACGGGCTTCCTCGTCGCTGATGCGACCGAGAGCCTCCAGAAGCTCCAGATCCTCGATCTCGCGCCACATCCGCGCGTACCCGGCCACAGAGTTGTGGTCCGTAAACGCAATGACATCGAGTTCCTGCGCCTCGGCGCGAAGAAGAATGTCGATGTACTGAGCGTCTGGCTGCTGATAATCAGCGGAAGCGGGTGTGTGGAGATGCAGGTCAACCTTACGCCACGTTAGCTGGTCGCGCTGCGGCTCCCGGGACTGACTCGAACGCTTGCGAGAACGTTTGCTTCTAACCAAGGGTGGTACGATTCACCCCCTTTCACAATGTATACGTACGACGGAATTCGGCGTACGATCAAGCGACCGCCGGAGCGGCCCGTTCACCCGATAATGATAACACAGGCCAATTTGTCACTCGTGATCCATCCAACCGTGTGCGTGCTACAATCGGTGCTGCAATAGCGACGAGCGTTGTTATCTCGCCCTCCCACGATGCTTGCACGGTGTGCCCGAAGGAGTGGCTCCCCCAGTGGATGTGTACGTTCTCCTGGATGTCCTGCTCATCATTTTGATCGCTCTCTTCATTCCAATCGGTTTCTGGCGTGGTGCCTATCGCGAGGCTTTTGTCACGCTCGGCATTCTCTTCGGCGCGAGTATCGGATGGTTCTGGGGAGAAACGTGGGGTATCGAGCTCGCGACGATCACCCGCCTGCACGAATCGGGCGGGGCGTTCATGATCGCCATGCTGGCGCTGATTAGTGCCACGTTCCTGCTGGGCTACAGTGCTGGCGCTGCGCTCCCGGTACCCGATCCGGGTTGGATCGCGCGATCACTTGGAGCGCTAATAGCCGGAGCCAACGGGGCTCTACTGCTGAGCTTCGCGCTTCGTGACATTCGCGTTTATCTCCTTTCCGCGGATGACGCCGGATTTCTCGAAAACGCGGTTGTGGCGCCCTTTCTGTCTGAAGGTACCGGCTGGATCCTGCTCGTTTCGGCGGCCATCTTCGTCCCGATCGCGCTCGTTCTCGGTCTGTTCGGACCCGAAGTGATCGAAGAGGACGACGAGTATTTCGAAACCGGCGAGTATGGGGCATATGACGATGCCGAGTACGCAGCACCGGTCGAGCGAACGTTTCAGGTGCGAGCACAACACTCCGAACCGCCCATTGCCGAGCGCCCGGCGCCGGTCGAAGCGGAGGCGACGCGACCGGTTCCGTCCGTCCCGCCAGTCGAGCCGGCCGCGTCCGAACTTTCCGAAGACGCGGCGTCAGGGTTCGGCGCGAGTTCGGTGGAGGATTCAACAGACGAACGCGATGTCGTCTTCGGCTTTCAACCGCCGGCACACGAACCGAACGGGACGCCGAACGGCTTGTGCCCGAATTGCCAGGCTGACGTTTCGAACGCGGACGGGTACTGCCAGTCCTGTGGTGCGCGGATCTGAGGCTCCGGTTCCCGCGCTCATCTCAACTCCTACCGGCGGTAGTTCACCGTATCCTCAAGCGGGACACGCAGGGAGCCGTCATCGATCCGCAAGCTGACACGCTGATCACGATCGATCTCTGAGATAAACGGGACCTCTAGCTCCTCGAACTGGAAGCTCCAGAATGGCCTGGGGACAATCAGCAACTGCGGCGACGAGCTGGCTGGCAGTTCAGGTGACCTCGTATTGATCACAACGTGGTCGTTCACCGGTGCGAACGCGAGAGGATGTGGACTCGCGAGGGCAGGCTGTTCAGCGTCTACCAGATCCATCCTGAGTCCGCGATGATCCAGCCGGGCCCAGGCACCTTCGTGTTCTTTCTCGGTCGGGGTAAGCCTGAGGGTGGTTGCCGGAGCAAGCTCCAGTTCATGGGGTTGTCCCAGGAAGACCAGTGGTATGTCCTGCGATTGCGCTTCTCGTTCCAGTAATGTCCAGACAGGTTCGTCTCCCGGAATGCCCAGAACGGCCACGCCGTGAACATCGCGACGTTCAAGCAACCCGATCGCGCCCGCCGCGTGTCGGTCATCCCATCCGGGAACGATGAGCAGATCGATTTCGCGATCCCAGGGACGCGTTGTTCGCCCCAGGAAGTCCGCCGCGTGTGATCGGCTCGATCCGGCACCAAAGAGGATCCGGACATCCGACACTTCCAGCATCACCGTGAGCGTCCCGGCAGTGTTGGCGACGCGGATGCGTTCAGGGGCCTCCATCGACCGTTCCACGACGGCGATACCGACGGCAAGCACGATCGCGACCAGGATCATCGCGATCGTTTCCATATTCCGCAAAGCGGTGGCTTTGAGGGAATGTGCTCTATGGGGAAGGCCAACACGCATCGAGCGAAAGCCAGCTTTCGATGGACGTCCGACGCACTCTAGTCATCATCGTCCGCGTCGAAGTACGCGATATCGATAGTAGACCCGCGAGGAACCCAGTCGCCCCAGGGAAGTGTCCCGCTAACGACACCCCCGTCCGGAAACGTGTTGCAGTTGAAGTTGGGATTCTGATTCTGAATGAACTCGCAGCTCTGCCCGCCGACGCTTGTGACCTGGATGCCGGCTGCCTCGAGTTCCGCGATCGCCTCATCGACCGGATCCTGAAAGACGTCCGGAACCCGGATCACATCCCCCCGGCTCACGACGACCGTCACCGTGGATCCGCGTGAGACATTGCCCGTTGGCTCGACACGAATGACCTGACCCTGCGAGACGCTCTGACTCGGCTCCAGCTGTTCCTGGACGGTGACTGGCAGATTGCCGAGTTCATTGATTGCAGCGTTCCTCGATTGCCCTGACAGGTTCGGCACGTTTACGGTCTGGGGGCCAACACTAACGCGGACGATCACGGTCGCGTCAGATTCGACTTCCGTGCCCTCTTCGGGATCCTGAGAGGCGATGATCCCCTCATCGAACTGGTCACTGAACACCTCTTCAATCTCGAGTTCAAGGTCGCCAGCGGCGGAACGGGCCTGATCGAGCGTGCCTCCGATAAACCGCGGCACCGCGACCATTTCCACTTCGGACGTCGGAGACGCTTCCGGTGTCGGTGTTTCGTCTGGGGTCGCTTCGGGCGTGGGAGTTACACCGGGCGTCGGCGAAGGAGTTGGCGTGACATCGACAGCCGGAGTGGGCGTTGCTTCCGCGACGTCGCCTGCTGTGGGCTCGAACAGGCCGAAATCCCCGAGCTGAAACGCCAGCACCACGAGCCCGATGAGTCCGACGAGGATGGCCGACCCGATCAGCCAGGTCACGCATCCGACGTCATCCCGGAAATTTCCGGCTCGGGCATCTCGCGCACCACGTGGCGGGCGGGATCGGTCCCGGTGCCTCGGCACGCGTGCCCCAGCGGCTCCTGCTCCGGCAGCCGCGCCAGACATCATACGGGTGGCCGCCGTCCCGCCGATCGGTTCGCCGCGGGTGATCGCTTCCAGACCTGACGCGAGTTCACCAGCACTGGCGAACCGATCCGCGGCGTCTTTCGCCAGCGCCGTCGTCATGATCTCGTCGATCTCTGGAGGAAGCTGGGGGTTGTACTGCGTTGGTGGTGGCGGGACTGCACTGACATGCTGCATCGCCACGCCGACCGGAGAGTCAGCGTCAAACGGGACGGTCTTCGTCAGCATCTCGTACAGAACGACGCCGGTCGAGTACACGTCTGACGCTGGAACCGCCGGTTCGCCCCTGGCCTGCTCTGGTGACACATAATGGACGGTGCCCATCCCGGTTCCCGCCTCGGTCAGACTGCTGTCGCTCAGTCCTTTGGCGATCCCGAAGTCGACGACTTTCACATTCCCATTGTTGTCGACTAGAATGTTCTGCGGCTTGATGTCGCGATGGACCAGGCCGCGGCCGCGCCCGATTCGCCCGTCGC
>SKKR01000095.1 GCA_007123655.1 Thermomicrobiaceae bacterium | reverse complement strand
TCTTGCAGGGCCTGGGCAATGCGTTGAACCAGATCGCCCTTCTGAATGTCCCGGACGCCGAGTGCCTCGGCGATAGCCGGCATCGCATCACTTACCTGTGAGATCGACGCCAGGCTCACGAAGTGCACAGTCCACTCGTTGTCCTCCGCGATTCGGCCGGCAACTTCGATCGAGAGTCGCGTTTTCCCGATTCCACCCGGTCCGGTCAGCGTGAGCAGTCGAACGTCGTCGCTCTGGAGCAACCCGACCAGGTTATTGATTTCGTCGCCGCGTCCGACAAAGCGTGTAAGGGGACGCGGGATCGAACTGCGGGATCGCTCGGTTGGTAGCGCAGTCAGGGGACACCTCGCCGGGGGTTACGAAGGATAACGTCCTGGTAAATATAGCCGACACTCCTTTGTTCGGACAGTCTTCTCCGTGATCAGACCGACGCTGACCGGAACTGCCGCGACGTCGGTCCAGGTCCAGGCTGCCAGGTTATACGGACTGTCATCTGGTGACATGACGTGCGAACATGATCAAAGATGTCGAAGAATCTGCGCTGAAGGAGTCTCGATCGTGAGCACCGATCTCTTCATCAGAAACGTCAGGCCGCTGGGAATCGACCTGGTCGACATCCACGTCTCGAACGGACGAATCGGCGACATCGGCCCGGGCCTCAAGCCGCCGACTCTCGACGCCGAGAAGATTGACGGCAGCGGACGCCTGGTGTTTCCCGGTCTGATTGACGCGCACGCGCATCTGGACAAGTCGCTACTGGGGCTCGGGTGGCAGCGCAACGAGGTAGGGCCCGCCCTCCGGGACAAGATCGACAACGAGCGGCGAATGCGGGTCGAACGGGATATCGACTTTCACCAGCAAACCACCCGTGTGGCTCGTCGGTACATCGAATACGGCACGACCCACATCCGCAGCTTCGTCGATATCGACACCGACATCGGCCTGAAGGCGTTCGAAGGTCTGATGCGAACTCGTCAGGATCTCCGGGACCAGGTGACGATCCAGGTCGTGGCGTTCCCGCAGAGCGGGATGCTCTGCCGGCCCGGCACGGTGGATCTCATGGAGGACGCGCTCCGCAACGGCGCCGAACTCGTCGGTGGCCTGGACCCGTCGACGATCGACCGGGATCCGGCGCGCCATCTGGATGAGGTCTTCCGGATGGCCGAGCATTTCGACGTCGATATCGACATCCATCTGCACGAACCGGGCGACCTGGGTGCCTTTTCGGTGGAACTCATAGCCGAACGGGTACGAGCCGTGGACTGGCGCGGGCGAGTGACGATCAGCCATGCCTTCTGCCTCGGCGGGATCGACGAGGGCTATCTCCAGCAGCTGATCGAACTGCTGCTGGAGAACGACATTGCGATCATGAGCCACGGGCCGAGCGGAACCGGAACCATCCCGCCGGTGGAACGGCTCTACCGGGCGGGCGTCCGCATGTGCACGGGCAACGACGGTATCCGCGACGCCTGGGGACCGCTCAACATGCCGGACATGCTGCTGCGGGCGTTCCTGCTGGCATACCGCAACAACTTCCGTCGGGACGAACAGATCGAAATGGTGCTGGATATCGTTACGAACGGCAACGCACGGGTGATGAAGCTGGACAAATACGGGATCGCTCCCGGTATGCCGGCGGACCTGGTGATTGTCGACGGCGAGACCCACGTGGAGGCAGTCATCGAGCGCCCGCCGCGCTGGCTGGTGATCAGAAACGGGAACGTCGTCGCCAGGGACGGAACGCTCGTCGACCAGTCCGATCCGCAGGACCCTGCTAGCGGCCCCTGAACACCGGCTCGCGCTTTTCGCCGATAGCGGCGAGGCCTTCCCTGTGATCGTCAGTCCGGCCGCAGACCTCTCCGGCACGACGTTCGTTCCGGAGCGCGTCCTCGAAGCTTAGATGCAGGTTCTGCCGGATGTTTTCCTTGGCGAGGCCGATGGCGACGGTTGGCCCGCTCGCGAGGCGGCTCGCCCACTCCATCGCGGCGTCCATGAGATCGTCCGGTTCGACCATGCCGTTGAGCAGGCCGAGCTGGTTGGCGTCCGGGGCATCGATGATTCGCCCGGTGAAGATCAGTTCGGCCGCCTTCCCGGGACCGATCAACCGTGGGAGCAGGTAGGATCCACCTGCGTCCGGACAGAACCCGACGCTGACGTACACCATTCCGAACCGGGCGTTCGCCGATGCGATACGCAGGTCTGCCACCAGGGCAAGGTCAAATCCGGCGCCGACCGCAACGCCGTTGACGGCGGCAATCACCGGCTTGGGCATCCGGTAGAGTCTCGTCATCAGCCGGTGCATCTTCAGCACCCAGGAGTCTCCGGTATCGGCGTCGGAATCACCACTCCCCCAGTCCTTGACGTCCGCTCCGGAGCAGAAACCGCGCCCGGCCCCGGTCATCAGCAGGCACCGGACGGTGTCGTCGTTCCAGGCGCGTTCAACCAGGTGGTCGAATTCATCGATTGTCCGGCTGTCGAGCGCGTTGAGCCGGTCCGGGCGATTCAGCGTCACCACTCCGACACCGTCTCGCTTCTCCCAGGAAACCCGTGTGAGATCCATCGTGTGCTCCGCTTCTGCTACGCCGGCGCCATCCGGCCGCATGGTCGTGTCAGTCCGTCTCCGGAATAAATCTGATCCCGTATCGCAATGCAACATCGGATTGCTCGTGAGGAGCCGCTTCGTGAAACTCCCGTAGAAATCTTTCGAACCCTCCCGGCACAGTGATGATCAGGACCCGTGCACGTTCGCCGACGACGTCCCAGGCGTGCTGCGTTCCACGAGGCAGGAATACGAAGGCACCGACCGGTGCCTCATATTCATCATCCTTCGTCCACACCTGGATCGTACCCTCGACCACGTAGAAGCATTCGTCTTCATTCTCGTGCACGTGCATCGGAGCGCCGCCGGAGGTCCGCGAGTCGATAAGGGTGAGCACCCCGCCAGTCGACTCCGCGGATGCCTTCACGCCGGACCCTGCATCCGGTAGTTCTTCATCTGGCAACAGGATGTATGGCAGCGCCGTCATCGGTTACCACCGCTCACGCCGGGCGAACTCCTCCAATGGCTTCCGGCCTCGCTTCAGCGACGGCGACTTCACATCCTGATCCGGGTAACCGATCGGGATGACGCCGACCGGCGTCACCTCATCCGGAATGTGGAGCAGATCTTTCAGATCCTGCAGACGGTGCGTCCCGGTATATCCGGCAGCCAGCCCTTCGTTCACCACCGCGAGCAGCAGGATCATCACCGTGCAACCGATATCCAGATGCCAGTATGGCACCGGCCACTCGATCACGCTGCCGTCCGGGAGCAGTTTGTCCGGCTCTGAGTAGCGATCCAGATAGGCTTTTTCGCTGGTGCAGGCGACGATCTGCACCGGCGCTTCGGAGACCCAGTGATGATTGAACCGGCTGGCGTACTCCCGCTCACCGCAGATCTCCCCGACCGCCTTACGCGTTTCCGGATCCGTCACGACGACGAGCGACTGCCCCTGGGTGTTCCCCGCGCTCGGCGCCCGCCGGGCGAGGTCGAGGATCCGTTCCAGAGACTTCGGGTCGATCGGATCCGTCTTGAAGTGCCTGACCATGCGCCGCTTGCGAACGACGTCTTCGAATTCCACGTGTTCTCCTTTCCCACCAATTTGACATCCTTCCCGCCTATCGTAACCGGTCCTCAGGGAGTACGCTTTACACTCAAAGGGCGGGATATCCACAAACCGGCACTCAAGTTAGGTGAACGACGCATGGTGGCTTCGGTGACCCAGCAGATCCGGTCTTCATGCTCTTGGCGCGGACGCTTAGCCGTGTTCGTGTTGTCTGTCTTGCTCCTGACTGCTTGCGGGCCACTGGGAGAGGGCGATCCCACTCCAACTCCCGAACCTGCTCCAACCCCGACTCCCGTGGCGACGCCAACTCCGGAGCCGACACCGGCTCCCACTCCAACGCCGATTCCGACGCCTACCCCGACGCCAGCGCCGAATCCCGAAACCGAGCAGTCAACGTTCGAAATTGTTAACACGTTTCCGCATGATCGGCGGGCGTTCACCCAGGGACTGCAGTATCACGAGGGTTACCTCTACGAGAGTACCGGCCTCTACGGGGAGTCAACGCTGCGGCAGGTTGAGCTGGAAACCGGCGAAGCTGTGCGGATGCATGCGTTACGCGACGACTTTTTCGGGGAGGGCATTACGATCTTTGCCGGAATGGTCTACCAGTTAACCTGGCAGGCAGGTCAGGGTTTCATCTACAACGTGGACACGTTCGAAGTGATCGGCGAGTTCCATTACGAGGGAGAAGGTTGGGGGCTCGCGAATGACGGTCGACGGGTGATCATGTCGGATGGTTCCAACCGGATCACGTTCCGCGACGCGCTCAGCTTCGACATCGTTGGCGAGATCGATGTGTACGATGATCGCGGGCCGGTAGAGATGCTGAACGAACTGGCATACATTAATGGGGAGATCTGGGCAAACGTCTGGTACGAGGACTACATCGTCGTGATTGACCCCGCGACGGGGTGGGTGACACGCCGCGTTGACCTGACCGGGCTGCTCCAGCCCGAAGATCAGGGGGACCACCGCGTGGACGTGCTCAATGGGATTGCCTGGGACGAGGCGAACGACCGGATCTTCGTGACCGGCAAGCTGTGGCCGGTCCTCTATGAGATCAGCGTCGTTCCGGTGGGCGACGGCAGCTGACGACGTCGATGCCGGAGCGTGGGGAGCGGCAGAGGGTTGACAAAATAGAACAAATGTGCTGATCTATTGTTGTCTGTCAGTTCGTTCTCGAGCGAGGGAGCGGCGGAAGTGGACGCGATTTACTTCAAACGGCCGGAAGAGTTTCGCGACTGGCTCGCGGACCACCACGATCAGGAAACCGAGCTTGTCGTCGGATTCTACAAAAAGGGCACCGGGATTCCGAGCATGACCTGGGCCGAAGCCGTCGACGAGGCGCTCTGCTATGGCTGGATCGATGGGAGGGGAAATCGAGTCGACGAACAGCGCTACACGATCAGGTTCAGCCCCCGCAAACCGTCGAGCATCTGGAGCGACCGCAATATCAAGCGGGTGGAAGCGTTGACGGCCGAAGCTCGCATGCAGCCGGCGGGTGTCAGGGCATTCGAGGCTCGCTCCGAGGAGCGCTCCAGGGTCTACTCCTTCGAGCAGGATTCGGTCTCTCTGAGTCCAGCGTTCGAGCAGCGACTGAAGGAGAACGAGGCTGCCTGGCATTTCTTCCGGGATCAGGCGCCCTGGTACCAGCGGGCAGCGATTCACTGGGTCATGACGGCCAAACGAGAGTCCACCAGGGAACGTCGGATGGAACAACTCATTACAGACTCCGCAAGAAACTTGACCATTCCCCCGCTCACCCGAAGGAAATGAGCGGACATGCGGACGTCAAGCAGCAGTATTCGCACCCGCCGCAGCGGAGTTACTGACTGTTGTTGGGGTTGCCCTGCGCTTGGTCCGGCGGACCATTCCCGTTGCTGTTGCCCCGACCACCTGGGCCGCCGGCGTGGTCAGGTGGACCGTTGCCGTTTTCGGATTAATTTGATTCATTCCCGGTTCCCTGTCCCTCTGCGGGCGCTGGAGCTTCGGACTCTTCAGCTTCAACAAGAACCGGGTCAGA
>SKKR01000564.1 GCA_007123655.1 Thermomicrobiaceae bacterium | reverse complement strand
GCGCGTTCCGGATGGGGCATCAGACCAACGACGTTCCCCGCTGCGTTTCGAATCCCGGCGATGTTGTCCACCGACCCGTTCGGGTTCACTGACGGATCGATTTCGCCGGACTCCGTGCTGTACCGGAAGACGACCTGGCCATTTTTGTTGAGTTCATTCACCTCGCCGGGATTCGCGAAGTAGCGTCCATCTCCATGGGCGATCGGCAGGCGCAGGATCTCACCTCGCGTGAGCCCACTGGTCCACGGGGTTGAATCGTCCTCAACACGTACGTGCAGCCACGAACACCGAAACTCCAGCGACTGATTTCGCAACAGCGCTCCCGGCAGGAGTCCCGCTTCGGTCAGCACCTGAAATCCGTTGCAGATCCCGAGCACTGGCCCGCCCGACGCGGCAAACCGTTCCACGGCTGACATGATCGGCGCGAACCTGGCGATGGCCCCTGGCCGGAGATAATCGCCATACGAGAACCCTCCGGGGAGCAACAGGAAGTCGAACCGATCGAGCGAGGTCTCCTTGTACCAGACGGCTTCAACCGATTTACCGAGCCCCAGTTCGACCGCTTTGAGCGCGTCATGTTCGCCGTTACTGCCGGGGAAGGTGATTACCGCGAATCGTTCGCTCAACTCTGTGCTCTCCCTTCATCCGGATCATCCGCCCGTCGAACAGAGAAGCTGTAGCTCTCGATTACCGTGTTGGCCAGGAGCGTCTCGCACATCTCGGCAACACGTGTCTCGACATCGGACTGCTGCTCTCCTCGAACATCGAGTTGCATGTACTTCCCGGCGCGCACGTCCTCGACCTCTGGATATCCGAGCATGTGCAACCCGTCTTTGATCGCCAGTCCCTGCGGATCATTGACAGCGGGTTTGAGGGTCACGAAAACCTCAGCACGCCAGAGTTGTCCGGTCTTCTGCTCTGCGGTCGATCTCAATTGATCGCTCCCTTTCGCTGGCCGCACATCATTCGAGGTCGATGTTCAACGTCTCTCCCGTCAGTCGTCGAAACACCTCGTAATACCGTCGGGCCGTCTTCACGGCAACGCTGTCGGGAATGCGTGGCGCCGGTGGTTCGCGGTTCCAGCCTGACTGAATCAACCAGTCCCGCAGGATCTGCTTGTCGAACGACGGCTGGGACTTCCCGGGCTCGTACAGCTCCGCGTCCCAGAAACGTGAACTGTCCGGAGTGAAAACTTCATCGATGAGTGACAGTTCCCCTTTGATGAACCCGAACTCGAACTTTGTGTCCGCCAGCAGAATCCCGCGTTCCCTCGAGTACTGTTCGGCCGTCTCGTACAGCCTGATCGAGGTGGATGAGAGCTGTTCCGTCAGATCCGATCCGATCCGATCCTTCATCTCATCAATGGTGATCGGGATATCGTGACCACTTTCGGCCTTTGTGGTCGGTGTGAAGATCGGCTCGGGCAACTTGTCACTCTCGCGCAGTCCCGATGGAAACACATGCCCGCAGAAGGTGCCATTTTCCTGATACGATGCCCATGCACTCCCGGAAATGTAGCCCCGAACGACACACTCGATGTCGATCCGTTCAGCCTTGCGGATGATCATGGATCTGTTTTCCAGGAGGTGGGTGTACGGGCGAATGTGCGGCGGGAGGCCATCCAGGCTGGTGGTAATCAGGTGACTTTGAACGATGTCCGCCAGCTTTTCGAACCAGAACCGGGAGAACTGGGTCAGGATGATGCCCCGAGCGGGAATTCCAACAGGGAGCACGATGTCGAATGTCGAGACCCGGTCGGTCGCGACCATCAGCAGTCGATCCCCGAGATCGAACGTCTCTCGAACTTTCCCTTTTCGATAGGTTGGCACGCCCGGCAGCTCAAGCTCGGTTACGGCCTTCTGCACACTGCCTCCGTTTACGGATTCGCCGCGGCAGCCCGGGAGAGCCCGAGCCGCTCGAACGTTCGATCGAGATGCTGAACGTGATAGGAGACATCAAACAGTCTGTCGATGTCATCTGCACTGAGGTATCGGGTTGCCTCGGGATCGTTCTTGAGCAATTCACCCAGGTGGACTTCATTGTTCCATGCGTCCTGCGCGTTGCGCTGAACGATCTTGTAGGCATCCTGCCGGTCAAGTCCGGAATTGACGAGCGCCAGCAACACCTGCTGTGAAAAGATCGCTCCGAACGTCATCTCCAGATTCGCCCTCATTCGCTCCGGGTAGACAACCCAGCCGGACACGATCTCCGTCATCAGTCCGACCATGTAGTCGACGAGAATGAACGCATCCGGAAAGACGACACGCTCGGCGGAGCTGTTGCTTATATCCCGTTCGTGCCAGAGGACGATGTTTTCCAACGCGGGCGTGACGTAGCCTCGAACCAGTCTGGCAAGCCCGCCGATGCGTTCCGTCTCGTGCGGGTTGCGTTTGTGCGGCATCGCGGACGAGCCCATATTGCCCGGGTCGAACGGTTCTTCCAGTTCCCGGACTTCGGTTCGCTGGAGATGACGGACCTCGGTCGCAAACTTGTCCAGAGACGTCGCCAGGATCGCCAGCGCGGTGATGACCTGCGCGTGCCGGTCTCGCTGCAGAATCTGCGTGGAAGCCGGAGCCGCTTCGAGTCCCAGATGAGCACATACGGACTCTTCGACCTCCGGTGGCACGTTGGCGTGCGTCCCGACCGCTCCGGAGATCTTGCCAACTCGCATGTTCTCCCGGGCATCGAGCAAGCGCTGGCGATTGCGGCGAAGCTCGTCATACCAGACGGCGAGTTTGAAACCGAACGTAATCGGTTCGGCGTGAACGCCGTGGGTCCGCCCCATCATCACACTGTCTCGATGCTTCAGCGCTTCCCGCCCGACCGCTTCGAGAAGGGAGTCGAGTTCACCGACCAGGTGATCAATTGCCTCGATCGTCTGGAGCGACAAAGCGGTGTCGATTACATCGGAGCTCGTGAGACCCAGGTGCACGTAGCGGGACGCCTCTCCGACGGTCTCACCCATGGCCCGCAGAAACGCGATCACATCGTGATCGGTCTCCTTCTCGATCTCCTTCATCCGCTCCAGGTCACATGATGCGTGGCGAATCGTCTCCATGGCCTCGGCGGGAATTACCCCACGCTCCGCCCATGCTTCACAGACCGCGATCTCGACTCGGACCCAATGGTCAATCTTCCGGCGCTCACTCCAGATCGCGCCCATCTCCGCTCGCGTGTACCGCTCGATCACGGTCGCCCCTGCTTTCTCACGTCACATGGAACGGCTGCGAAGCCTGCACGCCATCCCTGAATTGCTGTTCGGCCCGAACGGTCACGATGGAGTTCTCCAGCGGCGAGTGGTCGACCGCAGGAATGTAATAGCGCACATAATTCCCTGAATGGCCGGTCCACCAGGTCTGGCCCGTTTCATCGGTTCGTGATTGCTCGATCAGCACATGCGCGTCCAGGCCGGCCTGATCGCGGTGAAACGAGTCGGCGAGGGCATCGCTCAGCGCGCGGAGTCGTGCGGAACGCTCTTCCTTGATATCGGGGCTCACATGTCCGTCCAGCTCTGCCGCTTCCGTGTTTCGACGCGACGAGAACGGGAACACATGAACCTTGTTGAACCGCATTTCGTCAACAAATTCGAGTGTTTCGTCAAACTCCGTTTCGGTCTCACCCGGGAATCCGACGATCACATCGGTCGTCAATCCGATGTTCGGAATTGACTCCCTCAGGAAACGGACAGATCGCCGGAACTGCTGAAGGTTGTACCAGCGACGCATCCGCCGAAGCACGGTGGAACTGCCACTCTGCAGTGCCATGTGCAGATGCGGTTGCATCCGCGGATGCTGAAGTATCTGAATGAATCGCGAGTCGATCTCGTGCGGGCCAACGGAGGTCACCCGGATTCGTGGGATACTCGTGCGGTCCAGGACAATCTCGAGCAGGTCCGGAAGTCGCAGCACACGGTCGTCACCCGGCTTGAACTTGTAGGTGCCTACATGTGTGCCGGTGAGCACGACTTCCCGAAAGCCTTCAGCGGATGCAGCGTTGACCTGGTCGACCACCGAGTCCGGTGACGTGTTTCGCGGCACGCCACGCGCCCGGGGTATCACGCAGTACGAGCAGTGAGCCCGGCACCCTTCCTGGATCTTGATCATGCGCCTCGTCCGGTCGCCCGCTACCTCGTGTTGAACGTCGAGGTCAAACGCCTGGTGCGGCACACCGACGCGCGACAGAATATCGTCAACCACGGTCAGCTTGTCGTACGAATCAACGACGAGGTCGACTTCGGTCATTGCCTGAAGTTCGTCCGGGGCAGCCTGTGGGTAGCAGCCGATGGCCGCGACGAGGGCATCGCCGTTCCGGCGACGGGCGCGCCGAAGCATCTGACGGGACCGGCGGTCCGCCAGATGAGTGACCGTACACGTGTTAACGATGTAAACGTCGGCAGCATCGTTGAAGGGAACCTCGGCAAACCCCGCTCGCCGCAGTTCACGCCTTAGATCGCTTTCATCCGCCTGATTAAGCTTACAGCCGAGGGTACAGATAGCGAATCGCGGGCGATGAACGTTTTGAGATGGAGTTTCGAGGAGCCGAATCGGTGCGCTCATACTGTCCTTCGCGGGCCTACGCCGATTCTACAGAGGTGATTATACACGACACGTCCGGCAGCCGACGCGCCCGAGAGGCGTCCCAGGATCGCCGGAGGGATGGCTTCGACCACGATGCGCCACTTGAAGTCGACCCCGCCTAGCGATATAGTGAGTGCCAAAGGATGGCCATGAGATGGTGGCCCGTGAGTTCGCAGTTCGTTCGTACGCATGAGTAGCGCCGGGACTCGTCACCGGAGGAGACGAGTCGACGAGGTGGAGACTGATCGAAGGATTCGGCGGATGGTCTCCCGGCAGGCACAGTCGTAACAGCCAGAGCAAACGCACCGGGCGACCGGTGAAACAAACGCTGGCTGATGTGTCCTCAGGTTCCCACCAGATCGCCATCTCACGCGAACAACGCACTTGACGTCAGCACCGTGGCGCTGGTCCACGGGCAACCTCGCCGCGCATGTTACTTATTTGCGCGTACAGCGGGCTTGCTCTCAGGGCACATCCAGCAACGGTGGGAAGGGACTCAGAATTATGTGTGGGATCATCGGCTTCGTCGGGACGAAACGACCGCTCGGGGGCTTGCTCCTGGACGGGCTGCGTCGGCTCGAATATCGCGGCTACGATTCCTGGGGAGTCGCAGTCGGTAACAACGGGACAATCAACGTTGCCAAGAAGGCGGGACGGATCGTCGCGGAAAATCCAGTGCTCCCGGACGCCGAGATCGGCTTCGGCCACACGCGCTGGGCGACGCACGGCGGCGTCACGGACGCCAACGCGCATCCGCACCTGGATTGCACCGGGCGGTTCGCCGTCATCCATAACGGAATCATTGAAAACTTCCGCAAGCTCAAGCAACGACTTTCTGAATCCAGTCACTCGTTCTACAGCGAGACGGACAGCGAGGTGCTCGCGCATCTGATTGAAGAATCAGTCGGCGACCAGACTGAGCCAGAGTCGGTGTCGACTGCCGTGCGCACTGTGTTCGATTCGATTCGAGGGCTGAACGCGTTCATCGTGCTGGACAACAAGACCGGCCACCTCTTCGCCGTGAAAAACGTTTCTCCACTCGTGCTCGGAAGTGGTGAGGGCGGATACT
>SKKR01000267.1 GCA_007123655.1 Thermomicrobiaceae bacterium | reverse complement strand
GTGAAGGATCATCGGACGCTCCTCGACGCGACGGCGATCCTTTCCCGCGACTTCCCGGATGTGGCGTTGCATCTCGTTGGAGTCGGGCCATTGGCAAATGAGATTCGAGCGCGAGGAGACGCGCTCGGAATCGGTGAACGGCTCGTCATGCACGGTGAGGTCGAGCACCATGACCTGCCGACGTACTGCCGCTCGGCCGATCTGTTCGTGTCGTCATCACTGCACGAGAGCCAGGGACTCGCGGCGCTGGAAGCCGCTGCCTGCGGCTGTCCGGTACTCGGGACGTCGGTCGGGATCCTGCCGGAGATTTCGCCGGACTCGGTGCATCTCGTACCCGGTGACGCGCCATCACTGGCGGAGGGCATGCGCGTCCTTCTGCGCGACCCGACGAAGCGGGAAGCACTGCGAGCAACGTCGCTCGAAGCGGTTCGGTCGGACTTCTCGCTCGACCGAAGTGTGGAGCAACTCGTTTCACTGTACCGTCGCGTCATCTCGTGAACGGACCTGCCGAACGACAAACGCGACGATCACCACTCCCCCTGCGACGGCCGCGGCGAGCCTGGCGAGAACGGCACCGTCCGTCTCCAGAACGGGGATCAGAACGACCCCGGCTACAAGAAGTGCGACGACTCTTGTGCCGTCAGCCAGTGCGACGACACGCGGCCGGTCAAAGGTAAAGGCCAGCATGAGCAGTGGCGTGAGGACGATGTTCAGAATCGCGACGACCAGCAGCAACTGAAAGATGCCGGAAGCCGCGGCATACGCGTCCCCGTAGAAGAGCCGGATCAACGGATCAGCCAGCAGTATCGCCGGTAACAGCCCGATCCCGATGCCCCCACTGCGGATGAGACTGCGGCGGATGTAACCCGAGACCTCCTCATGGGTCCGGAGTGCGGACGCTGTGGGCAGCAACACCGTGTACAGACTCTGATTGATGACCTCCGCCTTGTTAGCCAGTGTGACGGCCAACGCATACATCCCGACTGTCGCCGGAGCGACCCAGTGGTTAACGAGCAGGAGGTCGAGGTGCAACGCGAGGATGCCCAGCAGGCTCCCGATCCAGAGCCAGACCCCGTACCGGGATAGGTCCCGGGCGTGGTACATGAAGAGTTTCACCTCGGGCGGACGGAGCGACCAGACGCCCGGTAGCAGGGTGTACGCGAGCGCAAACGAGGCCAGGGACGTCCCGATCCCGAGCACGAGCAGGGCGGTCGTGATTGTCAAATGGCCCGCCTGGGCCAGCGCGACCGCCAGCAGCACTGTCAGGCCAGAGTTGACAAGGAGCACCGCGGAGAGGCGGCCAAACCGGCTGGTCGCCTGGAGCATACTCGTCACACTGCCGCTAAGGACCGTTGCGACGACGCCGAGCAACGCGAGCCGCAAGTAGAGTTCTCGTCCCGACACGTCAAGAAACATCGAGGAGATCGGGCCCGCCAGCGCGATCCCCGCTCCGGCGACACCGAGCACTATGAGAACGCGAAGCCAGAAAAACGTCTGCCAGATATCGCCGGCACGTCCGGACCCATCAGACCAGGCAGCCGAGACCCGGCGCACCGCGGCGTTGGTCAATCCGAGGTCGACTCCGGCGCCAGCGAACGACGCCACCGCGGCGAGCACGGAGAAGATCCCGAACGCTTCCGGCCCCAGAGCCCGGGCGATGATGATACTTGCGATGAACCCGAGCCCCAGCCGCCCGACGCTGCCACCCGTGACGACCAGCCACCCACGGGTGACAGCATCCGGTTCAGCTCCGCGAAGGCTGGCCAGGGAGCGCCTGAACAGGCGACGGGACGCGGCGAATTGCGACAGCAGGGAGTTCACAGGCCGAAACCCCGGCTCAGACGAAAGCGTGCGTTCCACCGGCACGTCCGCGCCGGGAAGGCTACAGGAACGCGCACGAACGTGATGTGATCTGAGTCTCGCACACTTCTGTTATCACCGGATACGGTTCGAGGCGCGGACGCCGCAAGTCAGAAGGTGAGACAGATTCAACCGGCGACCAACTCGCAGCGCTTCGGTGTGGCAGGGGCCGAAAGGCATCGATAGCGTGGGCGCGTTGTAAATCGAACCCGCGAGCCACTGATGATTGTCAGCCAGGACGCGTGACCCCTGTGACGACTGCAAACCGCTCGTAGAAGGCATTGACATAGGGCAGAATCACCCGGGCGTGCACCATCGCGTGTCCGATGCCGTCAATGGAGACGAAGTCCGCCACCGGCAGTTCATGTGCCGCGTGTCGTGCCAGGTCGTTGCCACCCGCCTGCTGCCCCGCAATGAGCAGGCAGGGCATGGTGAGACGTTCGAGATCGGCGCTAACCCCAGTATCTTCGGTACTGGCCAGGATCGAGGCGACTAACGCCTCGCCATCGCTCGCCAGGAGCCGTTCTTTCCGCTCGTTCGGCACTGGATACTGTTTGAAGACGCCGATTTCCTCCATCAGATCAACCCAATCTCGCACGCCTCGTCGCAGCACGTCGAGGTCTTGTTCAATCGACTGTTTGTAGCCTGAAGTCGGCGCGTACGGATCCCCGCCATAGGCGATCAGGGACTGGACCCGATCTGGCGCGCGAACCGCAAGATGAAATCCGCACACGGCGCCGATTGAATAGCCGAAAAAGTGAAATCGATCGATCCCGAGTTGATCTACGACTGCTAAAACGTCATCGGACTGCTGCGTCATGGCATACGCATCGGCAGCATGCGGCTTATCACTCTGCCCGTGGCCGCGTGAGTCAAGCAGGATCAGTTGGAACCTGTCCTTGAGTCCGTCGATGTAGCCGAGATCGCCCCACGACTCCCATGTGTGCGTCGTGCCGTGAGCGAGAACAAGTGGCTCACCCTGCCCCACACTGGTGTAGAAGATTCGCGCGCCGTCGCTGCTGATCGCAAAGGACATCGAATACTCCCTGTAACGGCTATCGGGGAAGCCAGTAGAGTGCCGAAGGCCCTGCAAGTCTAATCGAGCAAGGTACAGTCCGCTAATGCTGGGCAAGACCGAGGTGCCGTTGGGTCAGCCTGATGCACGGCACGGAGCGAAGTGAGGAGCGAGCCGGCCGGGACTCGAACCCGGGCCCAACAACTCCGTTGCCTTCACGTGCCGGTTTTGTTGACACATTCGCTACCTCCAGTGACACTGCAGGCTCCTGTCAACGTGTGAAAGGTTGGCCGGTGGCGAAAACAAGTGTTAACAATCGTGAAGCGTGTTCCGTTGTCATCCTTTCAGAATGTGCCACATAATCAACTCAAAATGGACATTGGCTCTTGATGAACCAGTCCAGGCAACTGGCAGCCGCGGGCCTTATGGCCATCGCGGTGGCGTTTGGCTTCGCCCGATACGGCTATGGGCTCTTTGTGCCCGCGTTTCGCGACGCTTTCGATCTTTCGACGGAGGCGCTGGGCTTCATCGCGGCAGGGGCCTATGCAAGTTACCTCGTTGCGCTGCTGGTCACCGGGGCGCTGGTCGCTCGAGTCGGCCCCCGACTACCCGTCGTGATCGGCGGTTTGTCCGCAGCGGGTGGAATGGCGATGATCGCACTGGCAGGGGACACGCCAATGCTGGTAGCCGGAGTGCTCCTGGCAGCCACAAGCCCCGGATGGTCATGGGCGCCGTTCTCGGACGCCGTGGCACGAATGATAGGCCCCGAGTCTCGAAGCCGGACGCTGTCGATAATAACGACCGGTACTACCTTCGGTATTCTTGTGGCTGGCCCTGCGGCCCTGGTGGCCGGGGGAGCCTGGCGAGGAGCTTGGATCGCCTTCGCCGTCGTGGCACTGGCGGTGACGGCGTGGAACGCGCTCCTGCTTCCTGCGGGGCCGCACGGCAGGGGGAGTGAAGAAGGAAGATCTGCGCTTCCGGAACTCCGCTGGCAATGGTTCATCGGGCCCAGGTCTGTTCGCCTGTTCGCAGTGGCAGTCCTGTTTGGGTTCACGGGGACCGTGTACTGGACCTATGCAGTGGACCTGGTCTCGCGCGCCGGCGGGTTCCCCGCGTCAGCGGGTCCTCTGTTCTGGACAACGGTGGGCATCGCCGGAATCGCAGGGGTTGCAACCGGCGACGTGATCTCCCGGCTGGGCTTGCGGCGTTCCCTGGTCGCAACCCTGGCTGCCCTCGGGGTCGCGACGGGAGCGCTCGGGGCTGCGCCGTCGTCATGGGTGGCACTGGGGATCTCTGCCGCCCTTTTCGGGTCGAGCTTCATGGCGATAAGCGCGATCCTGGTGAACTGGACATCGACTGTTTTCCCCGGCCAACCCGGAACCGGCTTCAGCGCCACTCAGGTCTTCCTGGCGGTGGGCACGATCACCGGACCAGCATTCATGGGGATTGTGGCGGGCCGATTCGGCATGGAGACGGCCTTTATCGTCACCGCGCTCCTTGCCCTGCTCACTGCGCTTGTGAGACCCGGGGAAGAGGCACACTCGGCGAGCCAAGAAGGCTCCGCGAGAACCGGAGAGAACAGGGAAAAGAATCGGTAGTTTCGGAGGTAACCTGGCTACGTCGTAACGAGAACTGCGTGGGGAGTTGGTCGCTGCGCTGGACTCCGAAGAAGTGGCCGCATCGATGCATTAAGCACACCGTGTACACCGCCGATCCACAACCCTCAGGGATAGCAGCACGAATTTCACTGAGAATCGCGGTGTGAGCCCGGTGGGACTCGAACCCACGACCCACTGATTAAAAGTCAGTTGCTCTACCAACTGAGCTACGGGCTCGTCGCAAAGTGTACCGAAGCGCACCGGCCTGGCGCCACCGGAATTCCCCATGCACCGGGCTTTGGGCACAAGTAGCCATCCACGTCTCGTGGGACAGGCGCACGGCGTCGGATCCGTGGTGACAGCGAACACGTATGCTGACTCAGCGTAACCCTCACTAATCCCAGAACCTAACCAGGGCAGGCTCGCTGGACGGATTCCATGATCCATCGCCCAACTGGCCCCACGTGTTGTCACCCCAGGACCAGACTCTATTGTCGTCGGTCAACGCAATCGAATGCTCCCCACCAGCCTCTATGGCGATGACCGGCTGGTCGTCCAGCCCAACTACCTGGACAGGCACGAAGTGATCGTTCGTTGTTCCGTCGCCTAACTCCCCGCTCCGGTTCCGGCCCCACGCCCAAAGTGACCCATTGTCGTCGAGTGCCAGCGAGTGTCGATCACCGGCGCGAGCAGAAACAATGGTTACGCCTTCCAGCCCCTGTACGGGCGCAGGAACCGGCGTTGAGATCAAGTGGCCGCCGGGTGTACCGTCTCCCAATTGACCGCTCCGGTTGCTGCCCCATGCCCAGACGGTGCCGTCGCTTGCCACCGCGAGCGAGTGTTGATCGTTCGCCGAAATGTCGATGACGTTGTCCAGGTCGTGCACTTGAGCGGGCACCGAGCGCGTTAGATGAGTTCCATCGCCTAGCTGCCCGCTACTGTTGAGTCCCCACGCCCAGACCGTCCCATCATTGGCCAGAGCCAGGGAATAGTCCCAGCCAGCACTGATGGCGACCATCGTTCGACCCTCCAGGCCAACGACCTCGACAGGCACGGCGCGCGTCTCCTTCGTTCCATCACCCACTCCGCCATTGAGGTTGCGACCCCAGCCCCAGATCACACCATGTTCGTCGAGTGCCAGGGAGTGGTCACTACCTGCCGAGATCTGGATGAT
>SKKR01000474.1 GCA_007123655.1 Thermomicrobiaceae bacterium | reverse complement strand
GCTCGGAATCAATCGCATGAGCGACATAGCCGTGATGCTCTTACCACAACCACTCTCCCCCACGATCCCGAGTGTCTCGCCAGGATAGATATGGAATGAGACATCATCGACGGCCTTCACCACGCCGTCTTGTGTGAAGAATTGCGTCTTGAGGTTCTTCACGTCGAGTAACGGTTCCATCGACTCTCCCTCACCGTGAGTACCTGGCGCTGACACCACGCGCCTTCCACCACCCGTAAACGTAATCGGGGCTTATCCGCGGAACACCGGGGCGCTCGTTCTTTCCCCCTCTGGACCACTCCACAACCCGGTCCCGGCGAACGGCATCGTATGAATCCACGGTTTAAACATCTGCGGGAGTGTAGCATGCCCGTGAAATGAGGGTCAACGCGCTACTCGCTTTCCGCGTCTTCGGTCGACCCTTCATCTTCGGGAACCCACGCCGCAACGTTTGCACGGTTTCGCAATAGAATAGCGGTTACTTCAACCTCGTGCAAGCGTGGACCGAGCGCAACCGTCTGGTTCGGGAACGCCAGCGGGAGGACCGGCAGGTCCTGGAGTACCCGCTCCTGCATTTCGCCGTAGATCCGCGCCCGTTCGTCACGGGCGTGCCGCTCCAGCGCCTCATCCAGGATGGCATCCACCTCCCGGTTGACATAGCCGCCCAGGTTGAATGCATCTGGAATCGAGTCTGAAGACCACATGGCATGCTGATCAGGATCGATATCCCAGCGGTAACCCAGTAACAACGACTCAAACTCCTTGGTTGTCGTGATGCGATCCCGGACACTGCCCCATGTCTCGTACTCCGGGCGAGCGTCGATGCCGATCTCTTTCCATTGCTCGGTAATCAGTTCGGCGATCTGTCTGCGAACCGGGTTATCGCCGTTGACGATCAGGCTGAACTGAAGCGGCGCGCCGTCCCGGGTGCGTATCCCACCCTCGCCGGACTCCCAGCCTGCTTCCTCCAACAGTTCCCGAGCGTTGTCCGGTGCGTACTCATAGTGCGTCTCCGGTTCAGCTTCTACCCATGATGCCGGGGGGATCGTCCCGTTCGCCACGGCGGCGTGACTCTCCCAGACATGGTCGACCAGCGCCTCACGGTCGAGCGCCAGCAGCATCGCCTGTCGAACGCGGGTGTCATGGAACAGGTCGCCGTCGCCGCTGTTCAGCTGCAGGACCACACCGACCATTTCAAAGCTCGGGATGGAAAGTGCCGTGAGATCCTCAGACTGGTGGACGGCATTGAAGGCGCTCGGGCTGATCCGGGCCCAGTCAATCGCTCCCGTCTCGAGCGCATCGACGAGCGCGTCATCGTCCGGAAGGACGCGATAGACATATTCGGAAAATTGTGGCTGTTTCCCGAAGTAACGGTCGTTCGCCCGAAAGACGATCCGGTCCGCGCGGTCCCACCCCACGAGCTCGAACGGACCCGTTCCGATGGCTGAACTGATCCCGAACGGGTCGGTGACCAGTTCATCGGGGAGCGTATCGTTCAGCAGATGGTACGGAACGATTCCGAGCGTGGCGAACGTCGTCAGAAATGGCGCGTACGGGCTGACGAGGTGAAACTGCACGCGGTGATCGCCAATGGCCTCAACCGACACCACCCGCTCCACAAGCCGTGAGTACCGCGGTGATCTGGTCCTGTCGTCCATCATGAGATCGAACGTAAACACAACATCATGCGCGGTGAACGGCTGCCCGTCGTGCCATTCGACGTCGTCACGAAGATCGAACGTGTAAGTCGACCCGTCGTCGGAGGTCTGCCATCCTGAGGCGAGGTCCGGCTCCGGATCGCCGGTCTCCGGGTCTGGCCGGACCAGCCCGCTGAAGACCAGCTTGCCGATCTCCTCCGACAGCGGATCGCTGGCCAGAACCGGATTCAGTGTCCGTGGTTCCCGCGTTCCGCCTTCGACAATGCGCACCACCGGGCTCGGCTCTTCATCCACATCTGAGCCGCCAAGTTGAAACGCTTCGTCAGGGACCTGGCCGGCGTCCGACTGGTCATCTGCACCGGCCGGCTCGACCCCCTCATCGGCGTCAACGGGCTCGCTCGCACGGTCAGCCGGAGGATCATCTTCGGAACCAAGCGAGAGGTCTGGAAACTCACAACCGCTGCTGGAGACCGACAACAGCAACGTCACAAGGAGCGCCGACATGAGCCGGACGAGGCGGGTACATGGATTATCAGGCACTGAAGTCATCACGTATATGCCGACTCAGGTTCCTCGCGCGATTTGACGGCCTGACACACTTGTCTGGTCCGAGTATACGAACCGCTGCCCGTATTCCGCATCCGGGTCGTGAACGTACCGGCATATCAGTTGTCGACGTATCCCTGGTCCCAGGTACGAGACGGGTCGTGGTTTCGCAGGTCAATCCCGTGGTCGACCGCCCCCTTGAGCGCGAGCAGCACTGAGACCCAGCCCGCGAGGGTTTCCTCTCGGTCTTCCGCGGGAACACCGCGGTCGGTCAGGACCAGATCCGTTCCACCGCCGCCGTCCGCTTTCAGTGCGAACTCGACTCGGGACCCGAAGTAATCCACGGCGAAGCGGACGTTTTCCTGGCGCTCGAGTATCCTGCCCTGCCACTCCATACCGTTCGGGAACCGGAAGTAGATGATCCCATCCTGCTCCAGCGCAGACTCCCCCCAGAACCTCGCCCGCCCGCCATCCGTTGCCAGCGCGCGAAAGACGGTCTCCGGGTGGGACCTCAGATGCAGGCGCCAGACGATAGTTCCGGTATCAGCGTCGTACGGCATCGCACTGCAACCTCTGGCGACCGGCTCGACTCACCCGATCGGGATCTTTGTGACGTAGTGACTGTAGGGCGAATCTTCCCCGCGCACGAGCGAGAAGTAAACATCCTGCAGGTGTTTGGTGATCGTTCCTCGTTGTCCGTCGGCTATCTGGCGCCCGTCGATCGAACCGACCGCCGCGATCTGCACGCCGGTCCCGCAGAGGAAGATCTCGTCCGCCACGTAGAGCTCGCTGCGATCGATCGCGCGCTCCTCAACGGGGACGCCCAGATCCCGGGCGAACTCGACAAGGGAGCGCCTGGTGATGCCTTCCAGGATGTCGGCGGTGACCGGGCTGGTGATCAGCGTGCCATTGCGCACCAGGAACAGGTTGGCCCCGCTGCCCTCGGAGACCTTGCCTTCCCGGTTCAGCATGATGGCGTCGTCGTAGCCGCCTTCGGTCGCCTGGTCCTTGGCGAAGGATGAATTGATGTAGGCTCCGGTGATTTTGCCCCTGCTCGGGATGATATTGTCCTCAACTCGCTGCCAGGAAGAGACCATCAGCTTGAGGGGTGCGCTGAGATCCACGTAGTCATCGAGCGGGATCATGTAGATTGCCAGATCGTCCCGGATGCCGGTCAATTTCGGCGAAAGCACAATGCCGGCTTTGTAGATGAGGGGACGAATGTACACGTTGCGGTCTGGCGCGTTTTTCTTCACCAGTTCCGTTATTGCATTCTTGACATCTTCCGGGCCCATCGGGAGTTCCGCCCGTAGCATCAGTCCGGACTGCAGAAGACGGCCCACATGGTCGGGAAGTCGAAAGATGTTGATCGCGGTCCCGCTCTTATCCAGGTAGCCACGAATCCCACCGAACGCGCCCGTGCCATACTGCAACGCGTGGGTCGCAATACTAACCTTCGCGTTGTCGCTCGGCACGATCTCGCCCTCGAAGAAGGCGTAGGGCATCAGCGTGATATCCATGTGGTCGCGACTCCTTTCTGAACGGGTCCAGCTCAGCGGTTGATGCCGCTCAACATCCCTTTGGCGGCCCCGGCAAGAAGGGCTGCCGAGTTGGCCGTAATCATCTGGATGCCGCGGCCAATCGCGACATTGGCGGTGTCAGAGTCGGCCGCAACCGTGCCCAGGATGATGTCTTTCTCCCGGGCCAGAGCGCAGACGTCCTCGATCACCTTCTGGACATCCGGATGTCCGGTTTGCCCGGGATGGCCCATCGACTGCGCAAGATCGTTCGGTCCAATGAACAGGACATCCACGCCGGGCACCTCGATGATTTCCGGCACACGGTCCAACGACTTGATGTTTTCGAACTGGACGATGACCATCGTGTCTCGATTGGCAGTTCCGGCGAACTCGCTCAGCGGCTGGGTAATCGTCCAGGCGGAGGACCGGCTGGCGGCGATCCCGCGGCGCCCCTCCGGATGGTATTTGATCGACTCCACCACGCCGCGGGCTTCTTCCGCGCTGTTGACTTGCGGCACCATGATGCCGGCGGCGCCGATATCGAGATATCGCAGGATGACCTGCGGGTGGTTCATCGGCACCCGCACCAGCGGCACGGCGCCGCCTCGCTCTGCGGCGAGCATCATGTGGTACGCCGTCTCGGTATCGGTCGGCCCGTGTTCGGAATCGATGAGAATGTATTCGAACCCGGCGTGTGCGCAGATCTCGGCAGTCATCGCAGAGGGTATCGGCACGAAGCATCCGACGACTGTTTTGCCGTCCTGCAAGGATTTCTTGACAGCGTTCGTTGTCACGATTGAAGCCCCGATTCTTTCCCGTGGTTGGCGGTCATCTGACGTCCCAGCCGCGCTGCCCGGCACGGCGATGGCATTCTAGCATGATCCCGCTCAGTTGACGGGGGGAGGACCGGTTCCGTATAAAGGGCGCACCGAACGGAGAGGTTCACCATGGATGATCGTGCCTACTGGGTAGGCTTCCATCTCATTCCGAATGTCGGTGCCGCGCGCATTTCCGCCTTGCTGGACGTCTTCGGAGATCTCGAGCGTGCCTGGCATGCAGATTTCGGCTCGCTGCGAGACTCCGGAATGAACGAGAACTTCGCCCGGGCGCTCGTTGATCACCGGGAGCGGATCGATCTGACCCGGGAATGGCAACGAGTCGAAGATACCGGGGCATCGGTCGTGACACTGAACGATCCAGCCTATCCCAGGCTCCTCGGCCAGATCCCGAATCCGCCTCCGGTTCTCTACATTAAAGGAGAGATCCTGCCGACTGACGAGACTTCGATCGGCGTCGTCGGAACAAGGCGAGCGACACACTACGGCCGGGAAATGACCCGCCGGCTGTCATCCGGACTTGCCGCGTCCGGTGTCACCATCATCTCCGGCCTGGCTCGGGGCATCGACGGCATCGCCCATACCGAGTCGCTCGAAGCGGGAGGGCGAACGCTGGCGGTAATGGGGTGCGGCATAGATCAGGTGTACCCGCCCGAGCACCGCAAGCTTTCCGAACGGATCACGGAGAACGGTGCCATCGTTTCCGAGTTCCCGATTGGGACCCGGCCGGAGGCGCGGAACTTTCCGATTCGCAACCGGCTGATCAGTGGACTTTCCATCGGCGTGCTGGTGATCGAGGCGCCCAGGCGGAGCGGTGCTCTGATTACCGCCACGTTCGCGGCGGATCAGGGCCGAACCGTGTTCGCAGTGCCAGGCTCAGCACTGTCATCGGCCAGCGAAGGGACCCATCAGCTGTTGCGGGACGGCGCCGCGCTTGCCGCTGAAGTAGATGACATACTTGCGGAGTTACAGATCGAGCGCCGCCACGCTGCGATGGAAACCAGGCGTATGCTTCCAGAGGCGACGGACGACGAGCGACGGGTGCTGAACTCACTTGACGGAGACCCACGCCACATTGACGAAATCGCTCTTGACACCGGCAT
>SKKR01000484.1 GCA_007123655.1 Thermomicrobiaceae bacterium | reverse complement strand
GATAAGTGCGCGTATCGTCAGCCGTGGTCGAGATCGCCGAGAGATCGACCGGCATTTCATACGTGTTCCGCGCGTTCCGGCCGATGGTCTCGCCGTCCTGAAGGTAGACAAGTTCGGTGTCTGGCTCAATCGCGGGAAACGCTGCCCATCCCTCGAGAGGAAACCGGCCATCACCGAACTGCCGGGCGCCGCCGCCGTCTCCGGCAGCCACGCCGATCATGAACTGCGTCTCTTCGGCCATATCCGTAATCTGGTATTCAAGCAGAGTCAGGTGCCGGTCGAACGCGATCCTGCCAAACTCGACGGTGTACTCCTCGGTTTCGCTTACTGCGTCGGTCTCGAAGACGAGTCCTGCCTCGTCGAGCTGGTCGATGATCAGGTCGATCTCATCTTCCCCGATCACCCTGGGCTCGTTCTGAAGCGAGTCGTCTGTTCCCTGGTCGTCGGCGCTACCCAGCGTCACGTCCTGCTGTGGGCTGGCGTCGTCTCCGGTACCGGTGGTCGCCATTTCCCGAAGTGCCCAGGCGCCCGCGCCGACAATCAGCACGACCAGCAACAACCCGGCGACACTCGCCAGCCGGTAGCTCCCGGCGCGAAAGGCGTCCCACCACGGGCTCCGGTTTCGTTCGATATGTTCGATCACGTCGCGGGCGACCGGAGCATACGGCGCACGGCGGACGTACTGATTGAGCGCAAGCTCGTCCTGTTCGAATTGCTGGTGGACCGCATGGCAGTCGGTGCAGCCGTTGATGTGCTGGCGAACGAGGAACTCTTTTTCGTGGTCGAGCAAGCCGTCTATCAGTGCTGGAATGGCTTTTCGTGCTTCGTGGCATTCCATGACTAGCGGCCCTCCGTCTCACGCGTGCCGCCGTAGTGTGCCCGGAACGCGTCCCGTGCACGGGACAGCCGCGTTCGCGCCGCGCCGGGTGAGCAACCCAGCTGGCCGGCAATCTCGTCGTGAGAAAAGCCGGCCGCTTTAAGTAGCAGGCAGGCGCGCTGGTCCGGCTCGAGCTGGTTCAGGGCCTGTTGTACTGCGTGACTGGTGGCGACCCATTCCCCGTGCCCTTCGACGCTTGGATCCTTGCCGGCGTCCATCAGATGATCGAGCTGCACCCAGCTGAGGATCTTTCGCCGTCGGAAGTAGCTCATCGCCTTGTTCGTGGCGATGCGGTAGAGCCAGGCCGAGAGGTTGTGGATCTTGTCCGGATCATACGCCTGATAGGCGGAGATGAACGTGTCCTGGCTAAGATCCTGAGACAGTTCGAAGTCGCCAACCAGGCTGTAGAGGTACCGGCCGATCGGCGCCTCGTACTCCTGAACGATTGCATCGAATGAAGCTGTGGCACGAGGTTTTGATTCCACGCTTGTAGTCTGTCTCATCACTTCCCTCAGCACAACATCCCCTTTCTCACCCGTTCCGACGCATTGAGACGGGGGATGTTACAGATCGAGGTGCGAAAACGCCGCGAGGCGAACAGCCTCGCGGCGTTTTTCCGCTCTGATCAATTGTATGCGGGTCAATCAGTACTGTGCCACATCGCCGTCAGAGATACTCACATCGCTGATCTCGGAGACGGACTCGTCCGCCGCAACGTGGGAAAGCTGCTCTTTCAGCGTTGGATCGATCTCTTCCGGCTGCTCGGTGAAGTCGAGCGCCTGAGCGATAACCTGATCCATGTTATCGACCCAGATGAATTCGACCTGTGCCGCGATCTTCTCCGGGACATCAACATAATTCCGTTCATTCTCGGACGGGGCGATCAGCCTGCGGATGCCGATCCGGTGCGCGGCGAGCGTCTTGTCTTTCAGCCCGCCGATCGGGAGCACCCGGCCGCGAAGCGTGATCTCGCCCGTCATGGCGACATCCGCGCGAACCGGACGCTTGCTCAGCGCCGAGATAAGCGCGGTGGCCATGGTGATCCCGGCCGAGGGTCCATCCTTCGGGGTGGCGCCCTCCGGAAGGTGGATGTGGATGTCCACCTTTTCCTGAAAGTCCGGCTCGATGCCGAGCGCCTCGGCACGCGAGCGAGCGTAGCTCAAGGCCGCCCGAGCAGATTCCTGCATGACGTCCCCGGCCTGACCCGTGATCGTCAGGTTTCCCTTCCCGGGCATGACTGCGACTTCAACCGGAATCAGCTCTCCGCCGATGTCCGTGGTTCCGAGCCCGATCGCAACTCCGACCTGGTTCTCCGTGAACTGGTGCTCGAACCCGTATCGAGCCGGACCCAGAAACTCCGCTAGCCGCGCTTCGGTCAGGCGCATTCGCTTGCGTCGCCCCTTTACCACTCCGGCCGCAACTTTCCGGCAGACCGCGGCCACCTGGCGCTCCAGGTTTCGCACGCCTGCTTCTCGGGTGTATTCACGAATCAGTCTGTGCCAGATTTTCTCCGGGATCTCGATCCGGTCGGACTCGAGCCCGTGGATGTCGGTCTGCTTCGGCAGGAGATGCCGGCGCCCGATCTCGGTCTTTTCGTGCTCGGTGTACCCGCTGATCTCGATGATCTCCATGCGGTCCCGCAGGGGACGTGGAATGTGGCTCAGCGAGTTCGCGGTCGTAATGAACAGCACCCTGGACAGATCATAGGGCGCGTCGAGGTAGTGATCGTTGAATGCGTGGTTCTGCTCCGGATCAAGCACCTCGAGCATCGCCGCGGCCGGGTCTCCCCGGTAGTCGGAGGCCATCTTGTCGATTTCGTCGAGCAGGATGACCGGGTTCACCGTACCGGCGGTCTTCATCGCGTTGATGATTCGTCCCGGGAAGGCACCGATGTACGTGCGCCGGTGGCCGCGGATCTCAGCTTCGTCTCGAACGCCGCCAAGGCTGACGCGTACCATTTCCCGGTTCATTGATTCCGCAACCGAAGCGCCCAGGCTGGTCTTGCCGACGCCGGGAGGTCCGACCAGACAGAGAATAGAAGCGCCGCTGGTTCCCCGCTCGGACGTCAGCTTCCGCACCGCGAGAAACTCGAGAATGCGCTCTTTGACATGGTCGAGCCCGTAGTGGTCGTCGTTCAGCTGCTTCTCGGCAACGTCCAGATCGAGCCGGTCCTGCGACTCTTCGGACCACGGCAGGGCCAGTACGGTATCGATGTAGTTCCGGACCACCGTTCCTTCGGCGGAAACCGAGGGCATCCGCTCCAGTCGACTGATCTCCTTGAGAACCTTCTCTTCCATGCTCTCCGGCATCCCGCGTTCCTTGACGCGCTCCCGAAGCTGTTCGATCTCGTTGCCGCCTTCGCCGGATAACTCGTCGTGAATCACCTTGAGCTGCTCACGCAGGTAGTACTCGCGCTGATTCTTGTCGATCTGTTCCCGAACGCGATCCTTGATACGTTGCTCGAGCGCAGCAAGGTCGAGATCTTTGGTCAGGTGGACGGCGAGCAACTCGAGCCGCTGGCAGGGATCGAGATTTTCGAGGAACGCCTGCCGCTGGGCCGCGTCACGGATCAGCTGGGTCGTGAGCAAATCTGAGAGGTGAGACGGCTCGTGGGTTGCCTGGATCATATCGAACGCGTCCGCTCCGAACGCGTTTTTCGATTCCTGGTACTGACGCGCCAGTTCCTGGAGATGATTCACGAGGGTCTGTGCCTCGTTGGATTCCGCCGGTGATTCCACGGCCTCTTCCGCCTTGACCGTGTAAAACGGCCTGGCGGCGTCCCACTGGATCACATTGACGCGGTGAAGACCCTCCAGGGCGACCTGAATGTTGCCACCTTGTTGATGCTCGATCGATACCACTTCGGCCAGTGTGCCGACGTCGTGCAGATCCTCCGGTTCCGGGTCGTCGACGCCGACCTCGCTGTGGGAGACGACGACGATCTTCCGGTCGCGACTCATGGCATCTTCGACGGCCTGAATCGATCGGGTCTTACCGATCAGGAGCGTTACGACGTTTTTCGGAAAGATCACCACATTCTTGAGCGGTAGTAACGGGTACCGCGCAGAATACATGTCGTAACGGCTGCTCATCCGTGCCATCCTTCCAGGCTCTGGTTCGGACGTGGCTCCGCGCTCGCGTCATGAAATCGGTGCATGAACGATGACGCGCTCGTCAGCACATGCGGAGCCGGAAATATCGATGGTTGGTGAATCGCGGTTCCATTCCCCTTACCCTGCCCTTCAAGTGTACGTGACAGAGTGACACAATGGAAGCGGTTGGAAACAGTCCGTTAGTCCCTGAGTTCTCCAGACTGCTCTCCACGCACGGAACGCTGATCCGCATGCTCCGCTCCCACCGGCGATTGCTCTGTTTCAGACGCGGATTTGTCGTGGTCCCATCGCGTCTCGCGAACGAATGCGGCGAGTGTTCCCGCCGAGAGATATCCCAGGCCGCCCACAATCCCGGCGGTCAGATACAGTCCTATTATGTCCGCGACTGCCCCGATCGCAAGCGGCGCCACCGCGTGGCCACTGTCTCCTATCAGCCGCCAGACGCCGAGAAACTCTCCGGCTCGGCCCGGCGGAGACAGGTCGGCGCCGATCGTCATCATCGTCCCGGCCCCGATACCCTGTCCGATGCCAATGATCGTGGCAACGCCCATCAACGTCAGATAGCTGTCGGTGAACGGGACGAGGATCATGCCAGTGGCCATAATCGTGAACGATGGTACCGCCGCAGCCTTGCGTCCCCACCGATCCATAATAACGCCAGCCGGGATAAATAGCCACATTTCCACAAAATGCGACGCGCTTACCACCTGTCCGACTTGCGCCGGGTCAAGTCCGACGGCGTAGGCGGCGTACAGCGGGATGACGATCTGCCGACCGGCCCGGATCATCTGCGCGAAGATCTGCGCTATGCCTCCGGCGGCGAGTTCCCGCGGATTGTGCCTGATGACCTCCGTCAGGACGCTGAACTCGAACGCCTTCTGCTTCGCTTCACCCGGTTCGATCTTGGGTTCGCGGACCAGCAGGAATGCCATGGGAACGATGATACTGACGACGACACCGCCGACGATGATCGCGCTCGGGAGCCCGTAGAAGCTGGCGACGAACCCGCCGACGAGCGGGCCGATGAAGTGGCCGACCCGGTTGATGCCACCGAAGACGGCGATGGTGCGGCCCCGCATTTCCGCCGGCACCTGATTGGCAATGAAGGCGTGACGGGAGATCTGGAAGAAGGCGATTCCGATCCCAGCGATCAGGCGCAACGCAATCAGCTCGAACGGTGTTCCGGCAAAGCCGAGTGCGATCGTCGCGCCGCCAAACAGGAAACCGCCGATGATCATCGCGCGCTTGAACCCGATCCGGCGCAGGAACATGCCGACCGGCACATCGCCGATCATGGTCCCGATCCAGCCGGCGGCTACGACGAAACCGGCGAGCGAGTAGGATCCGCCGTATTCTGCGGCATAAAGCGGCAGAATCGGAACGAGAAGCCCCTGCCCGAACGTGAACATGACGGTGGGAATATAGACTGACAGGAGCAGCCAGCGATGCTGGCGCAGATTCACGTGCAGACCTCGTCAGTGGATCTCAGAGCGGCCCCCCAACCTGCGTCATCGTTGACGGGTTGATCGAATCCCGGCAACCATCTTACCGCAGTGGTTAAACCGGGGGTCTCGCCCGCCGGGCTAGCTCTCGATGGGAATCTTCATCGGTTCGCGACCGGCGAACCGGGTGACACGGTCGAATCCCGCGGTAGTTGCCATTTTGACGGCCTC
>SKKR01000271.1 GCA_007123655.1 Thermomicrobiaceae bacterium | reverse complement strand
GGAGTAGGAGATGCGCCAGGTGTTGTCATCGTCGTTTCCGTGTATTTCGGGAGAAACCTCCATGCCATCGATGCTGAAGACCGCCTCTTCGATGTCACGCTGCGAGGTAACGACGGCTTCGAGGTCGACGACACCCGGAGACTGAACCGAGTTTGGTTCCGGGGTCAGGCCGGATATCTCTGGTCTAGCGGTGAGCGTCAGGTAGTACGCGAGAACACCGATGAGCACAAGCGTCACCGCGACAAACAACCAGCTGACAGGGTTTAACGCCGCCCCGCGCACGGTACGAATTCGTCCGGAGTTCTGCTGACCCCCAGTCGCAAGCGATCTCTTGTGGGAGTCCGGGTACGTGCCTGCCATCTCAGACCAGTCTGTACATCCAAGTACGATCCTGCCCGCACCGTAAACGGATCGAGCCGCGGGCCGAGCTATTTGACGTCTGGCTCTCGCGCCAGCATTGCGCGGTAATCGTAACCGTTGCGCTGTTCATCTGCACAGTCGGAGTCGCGGGCGTCGGAGGTCAGAGAACGACCTGCGTGCACGTTCTCAACGGGAACCGCATTCGCGCTGAAGCTCTTAGTACAATTCGTTCATGAAACGAGCGCAGCGAGGCGACCGTCCGGCAGATCAGAAGCCAGGCTCATTGCTTTTCAGGATGCTTCCGCTCCTGGTGGTTGGCGTCCTGCTCATCAGCGCCTGTGGAAATCCGTTTGACTCGGACGATGATTCCATTACTCCGACACCGACACCGACACCGACCGCGGCGGACGTTCCGGCGGAGCCTGAACAACCAACCCCGGCTCCTGTCACCGATTCCGAGGATAACGGGACTATCGTGCTCGAAGCACCAGAGCGCGAGTCGCCCACCGGGCGAGCATCGGGGGATCAGGTACTGCGCATGACCGGCCCCACGGATGCGCCGGCTACCATCGACCCGGCCCTTGTGCGAGATACATCCGCCGCGTTTCTCGCCCGGCAGGTCTTCCGCGGGCTGGTCATGCTCGACTCTGAACTCCAGCCGGTTCCCGATCTGGCAAACCGGATCGAGATTTCCGACGATGGCACACACTATCGCTTTGAACTCCACGAAGACCTGACGTTTCACGATGGGACGCCGCTGACTGCCAGTGCCGTCAAACAGTCGCTGGAACGGGCCGCTGATCCAGGTCTGACGGACGGCGACGGTGAAGCGCTCCCGTCCCGGAACTACCTCGACGACGTCCGCGGTGCCACAGAGCGCATGGACGGGGAGCGAGACGACATTCCGGGAATCATCGTCGTTGATGAGCACACCCTGGAGATCGAACTCGAGCGGGGGGTGGTTGACTTCCTGGAGCGTCTCGCAAACCCGTCTCTCCTGATTGTCGACGTCGAAGACGCAGAACGCGGCGCGACCTGGTCACGATCTCCGAACGGAAGCGGCCCGTTCAGATTAGCTGAATGGGACGATGAACGACAGATCGTGCTGACTGCCCACGAGGGCTACGTGATCGAGCCGGCGCTCGAACACGTCACCGTTCGCGTTGGCGCCGAGGCGGCCGGGGAGATGCAACTCTACGAGGGCGGGGAGATCGACATCGCCAACGTCCCGTTATCCGCCATCGATCGCATTGACTATGAAGACAGCCCCGTTCCCGGTGATTTCCGGACGGTGGAACTGCTCAGTGTGACCATGGTGATGTTGAACCGGGAGATGGAGCCGCTGGATGAACCGGACTTGCGCGAGGCGTTGCTACGCTCCTTTCCCAGAGAGAAAATCTCCGAGGTGATGGTAGACGGGCGCGTTCGGGCCGCGGACGGAATTATCCCGCCGGAAATGAACGAATTGCCGGCGCCGGAGTATCCGTTCGGTTACGACACCGAACGCGCGCGGGAGCAGTTGCCGTCGCTCGAGGAGCAGGTGACCATCTACTCCTCCGGTGGCGGAGCACCGGTCGCCATCAAGCAGTACATGGAAGAGCATCTGGAGATCGAAGTTGAAGTCGTGCAGCTTCGCTGGGCGGACTACATGGCCGACCTGGAGTCGAAACAGCTGCCGATATTCGTGCTCTCCTGGGTGGCGGACGGTCCGGATCCGGAGTCTTTCCTCCGCGCCCTGTTCCACTCGGACAGCCCGGACAACTACGCCGGATTCTCCGATGATCGCGTCGATGAACTGCTCGATGACGCGGCTATCGAACAGGACAGTGACCGCCGAAGTTCATTGCTGGCGGAAGCCCAACAGGTCATTCTGGAAAGTTCAGTGGTTATGCCCCTCTATCATGGAGCTGACTACCTGCTCGTCGGCGAACACGTACATGGCCTGGAGACGACGTCTATGGGTATTCTTGGGCTTGAGACGGTATGGATCGAAGAGTGAGCGATCGCATTTCTGACGTCTGGCGACGAGCGATGGCAGATTCCCGTGCTGAAAACCGAAACACCGTGGCCGGGATCGAGCCGCTCGCGCCTGACGACATCCACCAACTCAGGCTCGGATGGACCTCCCGATTCGACCGCCCGGATCTCCGGAACCTTGTGGGCCAGTATCCAGCGATCTCACAGTGGATTCCGGAAACGGGTGAATATCTCGTTGCGGGTCCCTGGCGGCATCGGGAGGAGATCGCGTCTGTACTGGAGCTCTTCGGCCAGCACGGGGCGGCCCCGCTCCTGAGCGCGTTCGCTCACGCTGCGGCGGAGAACGGGATGATGCTCGCGATTCTCAGTGAACATCAGGAGTCGCGGAATCCCAGCCTTTACGAACGAGCCGGTTTCGACATGATCGAACACATCATGATTTACGAGTTGCCTGGTATCCCGCGGATCAGCGAAGATCGATTCCATCTTTCGTTTGAGGAGATGCTCCCGGTTCGCGACCATGACCTCGAGGAACTACTAGAGCTCGATCACGCGGCGTTTCCCTGGCTGTGGTGGAACAGCCGGGCCGAATTTCTGAACTACGGTCGGGCCCGAGGGGTCAAGATCTACGGCGGTCGTGATGAATCGGGGAACCTTGTAAGCTATGTAGGCGTGACGCGGTTCCGGTCATGGGGGCATCTGGACCGGATCGCGGTTCATCCTGACCGCCAGGGCGAAGGGATCGGTCTGGAATCACTGGAATGGGCCATCTATTCGCTCGCGAGCAATGGTGCCCACCGGATCGGGCTCAGCACACAGGCGCGGAACGAGCGCAGCAGGGAGATATACGAGCGGTTCGGGTTTCGACGGCAGGCGAAGCAGGACTACTATCTCTACGGGGTCTGGTTGCAGGATGACGGTCAGGACCTGACCGGGAACGCCTGGACATAAGTCAAAGGGGATTATCGATGGCGAGCACGTACGGTCGGCTCTTTCGAGTGACGACCTGGGGTGAATCCCATGGACCGGCGCTTGGCGCTGTCGTTGATGGGTGCCCGGCCGGCCTGGAGATTTCGGAAGAACTGATCCAGCATGATCTCGACCGGCGTCGAGTGGGTCAGAGCAAGGTGACCTCGCCCCGCAGTGAAGGTGATCGAGTAACCATTCTCTCGGGGGTGTTCGAGGGCAGGACGACCGGCGCGCCGATCTCGCTGATCACGTACAACAAAGATGCGGACTCGTCGAAATATGACGCGATCCGGGACCTCTTCCGCCCCGGCCACGCGGATTACACGTACTGGATGAAGTACGGCCATCGCGATCACCGGGGAGGTGGACGCTCCAGCGCCAGAGAAACATGGGGCCGGGTGGCAGCCGGCGCGATTGCGCGTCAGTTGTTGCGCCAGGTCGGCGTGGACGTGTACGCCTTCGTCCGCCAGCTTGCCGGAATCGATATGGAGACGTTTGATCGAAGCAGCATTGATCAGAATCTCGTCCGATGTCCGGATCCGGAGGCCGCCGAGAAAATGGTCAAGGCGATAACCGACGCGAAGGAATCCTTTGACAGTGTCGGCGGGATCGTGGAGGTGCGTGCCGAGAACGTTCCGGTGGGATTGGGAGAGCCGACCGCGGACAAGCTCGACGCGCTTATCGGGCAGGCGATGCTGAGTATTCCGGCGATCAAGGGCGTGGAAATCGGCGACGGGTTCAACGCGGTGACCATGCGGGGGCATCAGCACAACGACGAGTTCTACATGGAAAACGGCCGGGTTCGGACTGTTTCCAACCATGCGGGCGGCATGCTGGGCGGCATTTCCAACGGTGAGCACATCATTGCTCGACTGGCAGTGAAGCCGACTTCGTCCGTTGCTCAGGATCAGCAGACCGCCGATATTCACGGAAACGAGCGTACGGTCCTCGTCGAAGGACGACATGATCCGTCCATTTGCCCGCGTGTCGTGCCGGTGGCGGAGGCGATGCTCGCGATGGTCCTGGCAGATCTCTATCTGATGAACAGATCCGCCCGACTCGAACACCGGGAACCGGGTCAGGAACTCATCCGATGAGTGGTCCGGATCGCGACCTGCACGAACGCAACCGAGCCGCCTGGAATCTGGCTACCGACGCGCATAACTCGCACAAGGGCGACCAGGCAACCTTCTATCGCGCTGGCGGGCATAAGCTGTATCCCGAAGAGATTGAGCTACTCGGTGATATCGCGGGTAAACGGGTCCTGCACCTGCAATGCAATGCCGGGCAGGACACATTGAGCCTCGCTCAACTCGGCGCAAACGCCGTCGGTGTTGACATTTCGGATTCGGCGATCGAGTTTGCCAGGAATCTGAGTGCCGAGAGCGGCGTTCAGGCTGAATTTCACCGCGCCGATGTCTATGACTGGCTACAGGATGCCGCAGCACGGGGCGAGCAGTTCGATATCGTCTTTAGCTCGTACGGCGCAGTAATCTGGCTTTCGGACCTCAAGTCGTGGGCGCGCGGGATCGCAAGCTTGGTGCGCCCGGGCGGGCGGTTCGTGGTGGTCGACTTTCACCCGGTATCGCTGGCGCTCGACGATGACTGGACGTTGCGCTTCCCGTACTCGTCGTTCGGCGAAGCAGCAGAATACGTCGTCTGGTCAGACGGAGTGGGCGACTACGTGGCGCTTGAAATGCAGCAGTCCAACCCGGACGCCGAAATCCCGGGGGTCAAGGACTTCGTCAATCCTCACCCGAGCTACGAGTTTGCCTGGGGCATGGCTGACATTCTCAGCGCGTTCCTGAACGCCGGTATGCGGATCACCGAAGTCCGGGAGTATCCATACTCCAACTCCGGTCACATCCCGGGAATGAAGCTCAACGAAGAAGGAAAGTGGGTGCCTCCGGAAGGCTTACCGAAACTCCCGTTGATGTATGGGATCGTGGCGACCAGACCTTAACTGAAACGCACGGTTTCCAGCCGCTCGAAGAAGTCGGGAAACGTCTTGGCGACGCAGCCCGGCTGGTCGATGGTTATGCCCGGCACCACGCACCCGAGAATCGCGAAACTCATCGCCATCCGATGGTCATCGTACGTTCGAACAACCGTCGGATGCGGACGGCCGGGATGAATGGTAAGGCCGTCCTGCCGCTCTTCGACGTTGATACCCGCCCGCCGGAGTTCAGTCACGACGGCGGTGATCCGGTCGGTCTCCTTGTGGCGCACATGTTCGACATTGCGAATGATTACGGGGCCGTCGGCAAGCGGGGAGATGGCCGCCAGCGTCGGCATGGTGTCCGAAATCGCGTTCATGTCCACGTCGATCCCTCCAAGCCGGCCCGGACCGGTTACTCTG
>SKKR01000276.1 GCA_007123655.1 Thermomicrobiaceae bacterium | reverse complement strand
AGCCGTAGCATTAACGTTGCGATGATCGCACGTCGGGACCTCCCCTTTCCGCGACCCGACTGGCGCCGGCGTCCGACTTGACCAAGACGGAGGAAGACGATGATCGTGATGAAGCTGCTCTACAAACGCGTGCTCAAGCCGTTGCTGTTCAGGTTCGACCCTGAGCGCGTGCACGATGTGTTCGTAACCGGCGGACAGATTCTCGGCGCGTTCACAGTGACGCGCGGTCTTATCGGGTTGTTCTACCGTTACAAAGGTCCCGACATCTCCAAGACCGTGGACGGCATCCGCTACCACACACCGGTCGTGCTGGCGGCGGGATTCGACTACAACGGTCGTCTCACCCGGATCCTTGGAAGCGTCGGATTCGGCGGCGACGAGATCGGTTCGGTCACTGCCCGGCCATGCGCTGGCAACGAACCGCCTCGAATGCAACGATGCGTCAATTCCGAAGCGCTCGTCGTCAGCAAAGGGCTGAAGAATAACGGCGTGGTTGCGCTGATCCGCAGGATGAAACGGCAGCCAAGAGATCCCGGGTTCGTGCTCGGGGTTAGCATCGCCAGAACAAACGACGATCTGGCTGTCGGCCTGGATGAAGGCATAGAAGACTACGTTACCTCGCTGAGGAAACTCGTTGACGCGAACACTGGCGACTTCTACACCATCAACATTTCCTGCCCGAACGTACACGGAGGGGAGAGCTTCGCCGAACCTGACGCGCTGCACAAGCTGCTTGCCCGGGTTATGGAGATCGAACACGACAAGCCGGTGTACGCGAAGATGCCGATCAACGTGTCCTGGCCAGAGTTTCAGCAGATTACCGATATCGTGGTCGAACACGGGCTCGACGGTATTGTGGTCGGCAACCTGAACAAGAACTACGACGACCTTCGCTACCGCGATGAAGCGCCTGATGAATATGCAGGCGGATTGAGCGGGCTCCCGTGCCGGGATCTTTCCACCGAACTTATTCGGCGCGCACGAGCGCACTACGGTGAAGATCTGACGATCATCGGTTGTGGCGGGATCATGACCGCTCAGGACGCGCTCGAGAAGTTCCGGGCCGGCGCAGACCTGGTACAGCTGATCACCGGAATGATCTTCGAAGGCCCGCATCTGATGAAAGAGATCAGCCATGCGTACGAGCGCAACCGCTCCTGGATCCGCGGGGACAAGCCGCGCCGCTCCCGTGAAGTCCTGCGAGCGGGATCCGGAGACGGGGCCGTCACAAGCGCTATTTCCTGATACGATAGAGGCTCGGGCCAATCGAACCGAAATGACGCATCGCCAGCGAAGGAACAGCACGAATGGCAACTGCCGCGCAGGCACAGTCGGCCCCCGGCGATCAGCGCATCAGCTTCGACGCGCGTCGAGAGATCCTCTCGGACGAACTTTCACGGCAACTCGCGCTGGGCAATCGACGGATCGAGTCGCACAGTGATCTGAGCGCGGTCATCGTAACCGGGAAGCCGGTAAACCATATCCTTCACCTGCTCGTGACGGTGCTGACGATTGGCATTTGGGCGTTCGTCTGGATCCTGCTGGTGTTGACCGGCGGAGAGCGCCGCGAGCTTGTGCGGGTGGACGAAAGCGGACGAGTGACCGTCGAGGCGCTCAGGAGCTAATCACCGGCATGTGAGAGAAGTGTCAAGAAGTGCCGGGTCCCGAGCGCATCGGCACGGGATGTTCAGAATGGAAGATGCGAATCCGACGGCGTCCTCAGGGCCGTCGCTGGATGAACGGCACCGATGGCTAAATCTGATACTGCAGGATCGTTTGAATCGACGCGGCTGGCGTCTCGAGTTCTACAGCGAGACGAGCGCCATTCTCGTCAACGGACGTCCAGTGCGTCACGTTCTCCACTTCCTGTTTACGGTCATCACCGGTGGGCTCTGGATGCTCCCTTGGTTGTTGATCGCCGTCCTGGGCGGGGAATGGCGAGAGTCGATCTACATTCACCCTGACGGACAACCGGAGGTAAGGAGATTGCAGTAACAACTGGTGAACGACGCGACGACGAAACCAGTATGAAACATTCTCCGCCCGGAACGCGTCCAGAAGTATAGGAACCGTCTGGGTCCGGGCAGGAACCGGCCGGTGGCTGACGCATCACAGTCCTGCGATGGGAGCAGACAGCCACGCGATGGATCACGCAAGAGTATCGGCAGACTACACAACAGAATGGGACTCGGAACGGTCGCCTCTGCCCGAGAAACGGCTCGGCTTGGCGCTGCTGTCGGCAATCGTGCCCGGTGCTGGACAGGTCGTCGCGGGTTTCCGCTGGCGCGGAGCAGCGATGATAGCAATCGGCATCGTCATCCTTGCCGTTGCCCTTTACTACTACCAGCAAGGTACGAGCATCCTCCTGTCCTATGCCGTCCAGCCGCGAATCCTCGTGGGGATCTTCGTTGTCAACATCATCGTCTTTCTCTTTCGAGCAGCCGCGATCATTGACGTGTTCTGGGCAACGCGGCATCGGTATGGCGAGATTACCGTCCGATGGCGTCAGGCTGTGGCCGGCGTAGTCCTGGTGCTGCTGCTGGCAGTCACCGCGGCTCCGCATGCGGTGCTCGGTTACTACACCTACATCACGCACCAGATGCTGACCGAGGTCTTCTCTGTCGAGGAACTCTCCCGCGATGCAGAACCGGGCATGGTTGCCACGAACCTCGATCACAGACAGGTTCAGGGGCTATCGAAAATCAACTCTCCGGGTGAGACCATCGAATCGGTCGTCAATCCGGAGCGACCGCACGCGGGCAAGCACGAACCGGGGACCGGTTCAACGCTGATCCGACCACCTGACTGGACATGAGGGCGCGGAAACCCGAACCCGGGGTAGCGCCAGAGGCGAGTCGCCGGGCGAGAAGCCCGGCCTGACGGAATGATAACGAGCGGAAATGTGAGACGTTGATGCGCTATCTGCGAGTGGCAGTTCCTTTCCTCCTGTTCGCGATTATCTTCGCGGCGTGTGCCGATCTCGATCAGGACGATGACGGGGACGATGGTATCGGCGCGGCCGTCACCGAGACCGCGGAACCAGGTGCGACACCGGAGCCGACGCCGACCGAGGAGGTCGAACTCGATGACATGTCCTGGCAGGACCGGGGAAGACTGACGCTGCTGCTCGTTGGATCAGATGCTGGTCCAGACCGAACTGGTGTTCGGACCGATGTCATGATGGTCGCCACGGTGAACCTGGAAACCGGCCATGTCGCACTGTTCGGACTCCCTCGCAACATGGGCGACGTCCCCCTGTCAGACCGCGTGGCTGACGTGATGGGTATTCAGGAGTTTTCCGGAATGCTCAAGTGGCTCTACGGCGAGGCGCAGGACTATCCGGAACTGGCGCCCGAGGGCGCGGACCCGGGACTGGTGGCGCTCAAAGGGGCCGCCGAGGGACTGCTCGGGATTCCGGTCGATTACTACGCAATGGTCGACATGCAGGGATTCATCGATCTCGTTGACCTGTTCGGCGGTGTCGAGATCGAGGTGGCACAGCGGGTCACCGTACGTCTGATGTCCCCGGTCCAAGGGGAAGGCTGGCAACAGTTCGACATCCAGCGAGGTCGTCAGACGCTCTCCGGAGAACAGGCTCTGGCCTATGCTCGCTCACGCACCGGCACCAGCGACTACGACCGCATGCGCAGACAGCGCTGCCTGGTCGCCTCGGCCATGGATCAGGCGGACCTCTCCACGACATTGCGAATCTTTCCGGACCTGATCGACTCCATCCGGGAGAACGTGCAAACAGACATGCCGCTGGAGATTCTTCCAGATCTCGTCATGCTGCGCGACGAGATCCGCATGGACGAACTCCTCGCCGTGGGATTCGTTCCACCGGATTACATCTCCGGGCGATCCAGTCGGGGATTCAACCGGCCGGACGTTGATCTGATCCAGGAGACAGTGCGGACTGCGATCGACGATCCCGAATCCTACCTCGCGGGGTCAGGCGGCGCCGAGCCGATCGACGAACACTGTGCTCCGCGACCGGAGCCTACCCCGACACCGGAGCCGACTCCCGAGCCCACTCCGGAACCGACTCCCGAGCCCACGCCGGAGCCGACACCTGAACCAACACCGGAGCCGACGCCTGAACCAACGAAGGAGCCGACGCCTGAGCCGACCCCGGAACCTACGCCCGAGCCGACACCTGAGCAAACCCCGGAACCTACGCCGGAACCGTCACCCGAACCCACTCCGGAGCCGACGCCCGAGCCTACCGCTGAACCGGCGGAACAGACGACACCGGAGGCGACCGACGACGGGGACGAACCAGAAGCAACGGCAGAGGCGGATGGGCCAACACCCGAGCCGGACGCGACTCCGGAAGCGGACGATGCGTGAGTTCGGGCTGAGACCCTGACGCAGTTTGGTTCTGCGAGATATAGCGCACGTGACGATACTTACATATTGACAGAAACCGCGAGATTTCGTATACTGAAAATCGCAGCATTTCCTCTTCGTCACATCGCGTGGCGAACACTGTCCTTGCCAAACCACGGGGACTCGCCTCAGTGAAAGCCCCGTGCATCCCACTCAAAGGAGCTGCTCATGCGTCCTGGCATCACCGTCTTCACCTGCATCCTGTTTTTCCTGTTGCTCGCATCGTGCACGGTGGAGGAGTCGGGCGCGCCGGCTCCCGAACCCATCGCGGGAGAACCAGAGCCCACACCAACCGCGCAGCCGACCCCGACTCCGGACCCGGACCCCACTCCTGCGCCCGAACCGCCCACGCCGACGCCTGCGCCGGAACCAACCCCGACGCCGACACCATTGCCACCGACGCCAACCCCTGAACCGGAGATACCGGATGCACCCGAAGTCGCCGATCAGGACTGGCTGGAGCGCGGGCGGCTGACGATCCTGCTCGCCGGTTCCGACCGGGCCTCGGACCGGGAAGGCGAGCGCACCGACGCGATGATGGTTGCGACCGTTGATCTGGAAACCGGGCAGGCGGTGATCTTCGGGGTTCCTCGAAACTACGCAGATTTCCGGCTCCCTGATCCGGTTGCGGATGCGCTCGGGATGAACGAGTACCCCGAGATGCTCAAGACGCTCTACGGGGAAGCCCGGCAGCATCCTGAACTCGCCCCAAACGGCGGCGATCCGGGCATGCAGGCACTCAAGCTCACGATCCAGGACCTGCTGGACCTTCACATCGATTACTACGCCATGGTCAGCATGTCGGGCTTCATCGAGTTGATCGATGCGTTCGGCGGGGTGACGGTCGACGTCCAGGAGCCGATCGTGGTTCGCCTCCTCTCGCCGATCGAGGGCGAGGGCTGGCAGCAATACGAGATCATGCCGGGCGTACAGACCCTGGACGGTCGTGAAGCGCTCGCATTCTCCAGGCACCGCACGGGCACCCGGGATTACGACCGCATGGAGCGGCAACGCTGTCTGGTAACCACGGTCGCGAACCAGGCTGACCTGCAGACGCTGGCCACCGTCTTTCCGGATCTTATCGGCGTAATCAGGGACAGCGTCGTCACCGATATTCCGCTGGAACTTCTTCCGGAGTTGATCCTGCTGCGAGAAGAGATCGCCGCCGATCAGGTTGTGACGATCGGGTTCAACCCGCCGACGTTCCTCGCCGGACGATCGAGCCGCGGTTACAACCTGCCAGCGGTGAACCGTATTCAGTCGACTGTGCGGGACGTGCT
>SKKR01000499.1 GCA_007123655.1 Thermomicrobiaceae bacterium | reverse complement strand
TCGCAGCAGATACGAGAACGAGACGTCCACCACATCACCAGCGCTGCGATACTCGAGCATTCCGAGCTGTGATGCCGTTGCCGCCAGCTCGGACAATCGGGACACCGGCCGATCGAGCACCTTCGTCCAAACGCTGTCGAACAGGGCTTGGCCGCGGCGTCCTTCCAGGTGACCCAGCAACAACGTCGTTCGGCAGGCGTGCCACGGGCCGAGAATCTCCCTCATGGGACGTGTTAATAGCGATTCGCGGCGATATCAGGTTCGCTGCAGCAGCGCTGTGCTGTAGAACTCGTACGACGCGGCGGTGTCCGGGACGTCGAGCAGGTGCACGGTGAAGCGGGCCGGTACGCCGTTATCCGGGAGTTCATCTGCGAAAAACGAACTGTAGGCGGCGGCGTAGGCTTTACGCAACCGATCCTGCTCCGCGGCATACCCGGCAGGATCGACCAGCGGGTTGGGCGATTTCGGCTGGCAACCGAACGCGTGCACCTCGATGAAGTCGACTTCGCGGAGCGAGTTGCAGATTCCGGCGTCCTGCAGCCATTTCTCCCAGCTTCGAAACACGAGCGGGATTTCCTGTTCCGGCTCCATGAAGACCAGTTCATCCCGCTCCAGGACCCCCTTGGCGGAGTACCCGCCGGTCAGGCCCGCGAAATAGATCTTCAGGTCCCCGTCTGGCAGGTCCTCAGTCACCAGAGCTGAGAGTACCGGACGCTCACCCAGGTAGTAGTACGTGAGCTTTCCTCGCTTCTTCACGTTGAACGCCATCGAACGGTCTCCATTCGTCTGCAGGCACTGGCAGGGCCGGTATCGTGCCCATTCGGTGGACCCCGCTACGCGACGGAACGCCGGAACTTCGACATCGGTTCGGTGCCAAGTTGGCGTGCCATCCAGGCGTCGATCCAGTCGTTATCCGTTCCGCCACGATGCGTTACGCGATACTGCTCAACCGGTCCGCCGATCGCCTGTATAAGCGGTTCAAGCCATTCCGGACCGCCGACAGCCCCGTCGTCGCCTACTGATACGAGGGACTTTGCCCGGACGCCGGGGGCGTGAAAGACTGGATCGACGTACGACAGTGTGTCCGCTACACGCTCTGTTTCAGAGGGATTCGCTCTCAGATAGTCGTTCACCTCTTCAACCGGATAGGCCGAAGAGCGCTCACAGTGCTCCATGAGCCGATAGAACATCAGCCCTGCTGCGTGAGCGTGGGAGAACTCCGGGCGACGCGCGGCGGTGATCAGCGCCAGGTCGTCCCCGACAACGGCCAGTCTGTCCGGATCGACCTCCGGCCGGGATTGGAGGAACTCGGCGCCGCGAAGGCAATCGGCGACGATCGATCGATAGACGTATGTTTCCGGATCTGCGACCCCGGTTGTAAGAAGTCCGGGGTAGGAGGCTTGCCAGGGTTGATCGACCAGTCGTTGGCCACGATGCATGAGCGTGAACATGAGGTAGCGCTGCCGGTCGTTGTAGTCTGGAACATGGTTAACAGATCCGTACTTCGGGGTCTGCATGATTGCGGGATGAGGGCCGTCGCCGTTCGGCACGCTCAGGTAACCGCCGATCCTGTACGGACCGATGCTGGTCAGCTTTACCCAATAGACCGTGCAGAACTGCGTTGATCGCATCGGGATCTCGGTCAGTTCCGGACGAGCCGGAACCTGTTCCAGTTCGCGGTCGACGGTTTCCCAGAATTGGGTGAAATCATTCGGTTTCTGATTCATGTGTAGCTCCTATCCGACCGTCGTATCGGCCCGCTGCGCGGGGTTGGCTGGATTCAGATGCTCGGCGAGAAACGACTCGATGTGTGCCATTTCCCAGAATGCTCCGGCGTCGTGCGCACAGTTCTCCGCCGTATGAAGCGTTTTCTGACAGGACATTGCGTTGTACACGTTGTACCCGGTCTCAGGCGGGCAGACGTCATCCTCCAGCCCGATGTACACGAGCATGGGTGCTTTGATCATTGGAGCGAAGTTGATCCCGTCGAAGTACTCCAGCGTCTCGCGCACGAGTTCCTCCTGCTCCGGATAGAGCCGGAGATACTCGTTGATCTCTTCGTATGGATAGGAGTGCGTAAGCGAAGCAGAATCCATGAAACCGCACAGGTAAGGGGCGCCGGCCGCTCCGCAGGTGATGACGTCTGACCGCAAGGCGGCTGTCGTGATGGTCAGCGCTCCGCCCTGGCTGCTTCCATGCACGCCGATCCGGCTATGATCGATCTCCGGGCGTGACAGCGCGAAATCGACGGCCCTGCAGGCGTCAACGTAGAACCCGCGATAGGCGTAGGTATGGGGGTCGACGATATTGTGAACCAGAAGTCCCGGATACCCGGGATTATAGCGATCGTTCGAGCGAAGTTTGCCTCTGGGAGCGACGCCGATCGCCGCGTAGCCCTGTTTCGCCCAGGATTTCGGCAGCGTCGGCTCGGATACATACCCCGGGACGATCAGAAGCCCGGGATATGGCGGCGGAAGGTATGACGCCTTCGGAACGCAGTACCAGCCGGCGATTCGGAGTCCGTCCAGGGTGTCATAGTGGATTTCGTACACATCCACCTCGTCCGTCGAGCGCATCGGGACGTGCTCGATAGACGGATTGAGGGGAATCTGGTTCACGTCGTCCAGAATTGCCTGCCAGAATGCATCGAAATCCGGCGGACGCTGGACAGACGTCTGAAATGTCTCGGGATTGCGCTGGGTCGCGGACATCCCGGTTCCTCCTTTCGCCGGTCAGGATTTAAGTGCGTTCCCGACGGCATCGATCATGGGTCGCGTCATGAATCCGTAGTTGTAAACGTCGATTCCGTCGACCTCGCTCTCCTTCCAGGCCCTCACGCGGGAGGCAGCCTGGTCCGGGTGATCAGCGTCCGGCGAAATAGCCCGCACCATCCCGTAAACTGGACGGTCTCCCATGATGGATTTGAGCTTGGCGGCGCGATCTCGCACGGCATCGTCAGACGGCATGTACCCGGTCAGCATCCCGCCGGCGTGCTCAATGAAGTGTTCGGGAACGCCGGTGTTCTCCTCGGAAGCCGCCATTCCGGCGAAGAACCGAATCTCGGTGTCTGGACTTGCGTCATGGATTGCATCGCAGATCCCGGAGACGAACTCGGCCTCGATGGTGGTCAATAGCGCGCCATATGCTTCGAAATCCGGATTACTCATCACCGCGTCAAGGGCGGAGGACGCATCGTCCGGCCGGTTCCAGCCCGCGTCAAGCGCGTCGGCAACCTGGTGCCGGAGCCGCTCCGGGTCGATGCCTTCTCTCTCGGCTCGTTGAATCTCGTGCTCGCTAAAAGAGATGCTCAGCAGCAGGCGTTGACTGTCATCGAGTGGAACGCCGATGACTTCGTGGTGGTAGCCGTGCTCGAACCCCATGTACTCGGGCGACTCCAGCTGGATGCCCGTTACGTCCGCCGCGCTGACGATGTCGCGGACGAGTGCCTGGATGTACTCCCTGACGTCTGGATGTGCGGGACTCAGCGAGTGTATCAGCGGGTCGCCGAATGCCGTATGAATGCAGCAATCCGGGAACCGTTCTCCCAGCCAGGAGTTGTGCAGGCAGACGGTCCAGGCGACGAGTTCGAGTCCGTGTTTGCGCCGCTCGCGATCCAGATCCCGAAGCGGGTCCCGGCCCCGTCCGACAAGCGAACTGACCCGCGGCTGAATCCGGCCGTAACGGCTCGAGTCGGGACTGAAATAGATCGCCCCGTCCTCCGGGAAATAGAGTCGATGCCGCGGATTATGCGGCAGCAGAAACTTCCCGGCGTGGTAGGCGCTCGCAAGGTTGACGGCTGTGAACCCTGCCGAAGAAATGCTTCCCAGCGCGTTGTCGTACCCCTCCGCGTCCAGATCCCACGCATATGTGAAAAGCCCCGCGTGCATACCACTCACCCTCCCCGGAGATGAGACTCGTGTCCACCGGTCACGAGCAGTGTCTGACCGGTGGTGAACTCGCTTTCCGGCAGACAGAACCACGTGACCGCCGCCGCGATGTCATCCGCGTTTCCGATCCTGCCGGCTGGAATGTGTTCAGCAGTACGCGCCCAGGCTTCCGGGTCTTCCGGTTGACCGGGACGCTGGGCCATCGCGCCGGGAGCTACGCAGTTGATACGGATTCCCAGCGGACCCACTTCGTAGGCCATCGCGGTCGTCATCATCTCCACGCCTGCCTTGGCGATGTTGTAGATCGCGCGGTCTCCATGCGTGCGGTGGACGCCGATGGTGCTGATGTTGACAATACGGCCTGCGATGCCGTGTTCCTTCATGTGCCGGATCGCGCGCTGGGAGAGGATGTATGGTGATCTGAGGTTGACGTTCATCTGGTATTCGTAGTTGTCGTCGCTGACGTCCCAGCAGTCCTCGATGATGCTCATCCCGGCGTTATTGACCAGAATATCCAGTTGGTCGACCCGGGAGAGCGCTTCCCCGGCGAGCTTGTGCGCTTCAGAGACGCGTGAGAGATCCGCGGTGATCCCGAACGACTCCACACCCAGTTCCTGGATTGCGGTCACTGCCTGGTGCACATCCGATTCAGCCCGACCGGTAACGATGACGCTCGCACCCTCACGCGCCAGCCATTCCGCCATGGTCCTCCCCAGACCGCGGGTGCTCCCGGTGACGAGTGCGGTCTTCCCCTGCAGTCTGCTGGCGGGCTGTTGCACGCTCATCAGCTACCTCCCTGAACTCGCGCCGGCGCTCGAGAGTCGGCTTGCGATCGATTCCGTGGACCGGCTCGTCGTTAGACCTGGTGTCAAATCTGGATGGTCCCGTCCCGCTGCTGTTCCGACACCGTAAACCAAGCGTGAAGAGGGCGCAAGACGCTCGCTCAGGAGCGGGTTGGCTTCTTGCGTTTCCCGGCAGGTTGGAGTAGCGTCCGAGACATACGGAACCTCCGCGAGTCTTAGGGAAGATGGCCGGAGATCCGGGCTGATCTGGCTCGATGCCGGCGACGCATTCGCAGCAGTCAAGGTGCGCACGAGAGGATCGCGAACATGACCAGGAACACCGCTACACAAGGACGCCTGACCCGCGCTCAGCTTCTCGCTCCGGTCGAGCAGCTTCCCCGCGAGCGGTTCGCACATCTCCCGACACCGCTCGAGGACGCGCCGCGGCTTCGAGCAGCGCTTGGCCCGGACGCGCCACGACTCCTGATCAAGCGGGACGATCAGACCGGGCTTTCCTTCGGGGGAAACAAGGTTCGCCATCTCGAGTTCCGGCTGGCCGATATCAGACAGCGCGGCGCTGATACGATCACGATCATGAACGCCGCCGTCTCGAATCATGCCCGGCTTCATACCGCGCTCGCGGCACGCTTCGGGCTCGAGGCGTTCATCCTCAAGGTCCCGAGCGGGAAAGATGCTCCCGTCAACGGGAATCTGCTACTCGATCACATGATGGGCGCCAACATCGTTGAGGCGTCCAGCGATGACCCGGAAGTGCTCAAGCGGGAATACCGCGGCATGCTGGACCGGCTCGAGGCCGAGGGCCGCACGGTCTATGACACCGTCAACGATTCGTTTTCCACGATCGCGGGAACCTGTGCGTATCTCGTTGGCGCCGTTGAGATTCTGGAGCAACTGGAATCACGCGGAGCAAGAGCCGATCACGTGTTCGTGGTTTCCGGGGCTTCCGCCGCCGGGCTGGTGCTGGCCGGGAAGTTGCTCGG
>SKKR01000255.1 GCA_007123655.1 Thermomicrobiaceae bacterium | reverse complement strand
GCGCCGGGGTTTAGAGTGTATCTCGAAAGTCAAGGATCAGGTAACCGCGGGCGTCCCTGCCCGCGCGAGATTGCCCGATTGGTGATTTCGGGGCGAGGAGTTGTCCGTTCGCGCAACGATGTCCAAGGATGTACGCGCACAGAGACGTGCGCGGCTACCAAGGGTGGATTATGAGACAGACTCTTTATCCCCTGCCCTCGTTCCGAAAGTCTGTCGCCGGGTACACGATCACGCTACCAAATGCGCAGGTCTCCCTCACCCCAGGTTCTTTCGGAAGAAGTGCAGCGTGCGCTCCCAGGCGTCGTTACTCTCTTCCCGGCGATAGGACTGGCGGCGATCATTGAAGAACGCGTGTGGCGCGTCAGGATAGATGTGAAGTTCAAAATCACGTTTGCCGGCCTTCTCCAGCGCCTCTCGAAGCCGCTCGACTTCGGAGGGTGGAATCCCCTGGTCCGCCCCGCCATAGATCCCGAGTAGCGAGCAGTCGATCTCGCCGACCTGTTCAATCGGGTCCGGATTCCGGCCGTAGAACACGATCGCGGCGCCTGCAATGTCTGTCTCCGAAGCTACCTTCAACACCAGGCCGCCGCCCATGCAGAAACCGATGATCCCGACACGATCTCCCCTGACGTCATCTCTGGACAACAGATAGCGTCCGGCGCTCTCGATCTCGGCAATGGCGCGGGGATGGTCCAGTTCCATCGCGAGCTTTCGAGCCTCGTCCGGCTCGTCCACCAGTTTCCCGTGGTAGAGGTCCGGGGCAAGGGCTACGTACCCCGCCGCCGCAAAGCGACCAGCAACGTCCTTGATGTGCGGTTCCAGTCCCCACCACTCCTGCAGAACGATGACCGCCGGCGCCGGAGTCTCGTCCGGGGTCGAGAGGAATCCGGGTACCTGCTCGCCGTTGGTCGTCCACGTGATCATCTCGCCGGCCATGGCTCCGCCTCCTTCTTGTCGTCCTGTCGAGTCGCGTATCAAGACAATAGCGCGTCCTGAAACGAGCCTGCAAGTGGGGCAGACGGAACGGGATGAGGTCGGTCACGCGCTCAACCTCATCCCGCGGCGTACTTTCGAGTATTCCCTTGAATAAGGATCCTGGATTAAGATCCCGCGGGTTGCGGCGCCACTCGCCCGAAGAGTCTCGGCTCCAACTCGGCGACTCCGAGGAACGCGACGGACGAGATGATCGCCAGCGTGCCCCATCCCTCACCGACGCTGGACGCTTGGTTCGGCATGAGCACCGACGCGACGCCAAGCATGAAGAGCATGAAGCCCGCGCTCCACGCCGGCACACGCCAGCCGGGCATCCGCATTGATGCGAACAGCATCAATATGACGATGGTCAGCGCACCAGCCAGACTTCCGGCCCAGTGGCCGAGATCACCATGCAGCGCTTCGGTGGACCGCTGAAGTGACGCCTCATTCAAACCGTAGACGATCAACGGAACCGCGACGACCACGGTCAGCGCCAGAAGCGGCCGGCTGAACGAAAGTCGGAAGTCATGCTTGTTCCACGGGAAATTGCCGCGATACGCCCAGTAGACTACGCCGACGACGACCAATGCGATGATCGGGTAGATGATCGCCGGCGGCCAAACCGTCAAACTAACGATAGCCGCGATCGGGTATGCGATTCCATTCGCCGCGAGTTTCTTCGCCGCACCGAGCGCCCAGGATGGCCGGATAATCAAAACAAGTGCCGCAAGGAGCGAAGGAACCGTTGACACGCCACGCATCACGTGGTGGAACTGGTGCGCGCCACCGTCCAGATCACTGCTCCAGCCCGTTATCACGAATCCAGCACCCTCGAGTCCAAGAATCGCGAGCACTACGCCCAGGACGATGAGTACGATCCGTTTACCGCGCGTGAGGGTACCCGCCATGCCATTTGTTGCTGACATCTGTCGTCACTCCCTTTCGCAAACCACTGCCACTTTCGACAATCACCCTTATCCCGCGAGACCGCTCCTTCCATCAGCCCGCTTCAACGAACTCGACTGTGCCGGCCGAGCCATCTACGATCACGATCTGGCCATCCTGCAGTCGACGCGTTCCTTCACCTGTTCCGATGACCGCGGGGACTCCATGCTCTCTCGCCGCAATAGCCGGGTGTGAAAGAACACCGCCGTGGTCAGTTACCAGCGCTCCGGCTGTGCTGAACAGAATCCCCCAGGCTGAAGTCGTGATTGGACAGACCAGGACATCCCCGGGAAGAACACGGTGAAAATCGCGCTGATCTCGCACGATGCGAACCGGTCCTCGATGCCGTCCCGCGGAGGATGGCAGGCCGGTGAGCACGAGATCGCTTCGGTGCTCCCTCGCCGGTGAGGTCCACTTACCGAAGTTCCACGCCGAGGCGTCAGCGATCCATCGAACGGCCGTCGGTAACCAGGATGTGTCCGGAAACGTTGGTACGCCGCCGATCAACAGGGGACCGGGATGTGCAGCCGTCCAGGCGCGCTCTGCTCGTCGCGTGCGAACGACTGTGATCGCACCGCTCGGATCTCTGTCCTGGAGGAACGACTTTGCTTCGTCCAGTGTCAGGTAGAAGACGTCATCCGGTTGACCGATTACCCGGCGATGCATCAGCCGATCCGCTATCTCAAGCAAGCGGTAGCGAATGAGAGATGCCGGAAACAGCGCGGTAAGGAGGATGTTGTCCTCGCGAAGGTTGATCAGTTCGGTTGCGCGCTCTATCGCATGTCGCATTCGCGTCCGGTCTGCTTCGGATCGCAGAGCGAGCAGTTCTTCGGCGCGTTCACGGGCTTCGAGGTGAGCACTGGAGCGCTCGCGGCGCTCGGTCTCGCCCAGCTGTTTCGCAATAAGCCCGAGCACAAGATCTGGACGCTCGAAGAGCGTTGGACTGTCCACGTCGTTATCCAGGACGCGGTGTCCGAACTCGTCCAGATATGCCTGCAGTTTGCCGCCAAACTCCGGATCCGCCCTTCGGATGTCATCGATTCCGGCGGACGGACGCTCCACCAGCTCGCGCGTCGACGGGCGGGATCGGACATACTCCGCGAGCCGTTCCAATGCAATGCCGGGAGCGCTCGAGGCTTCCGCGGCGTTCGCGACCAGCATCATGGCGTCTGTATCGCTCCAGCCGAACAGCTCATCGGCAACCCGAACGAGTTCGTACGCCGCCAGAATCTGGGGAGATGTCAGCTGCAGGTGAATCTCGAACCCGTCAGAGAACAGTTCCCGGGCGAGATCCACCTGAACGGCGAGTTCGCGGTCATTCAGAGACCCGAGTTCCACCTGTAGCAATTCCCGGCAACGGCTCTGCAGATGTGCCCGCCATTCCGAATACCAGAGCGCAACCGTGCGATCCAGTCCTCCGCGGTTGAGCGCGATCTCAGCCTGTCTCGACCGCTCGCGGAGCGACGGGATCACACGCACGAGCAGACCAAACAGCCATCCCGGTGGCGGCGGCCCCTGTCTGTCGCCCACCGGCACCGCCTGGACATACAGCTCACCGGCCCGGTCAATGAATCGCAGGGATTCCAGCAGCGCGCCGCACTCCTGAAACATGGCACGGCTACCCCGTTCCAGCACCGGGATATAGAGATCCGCCATCGCAACTGAGATGACCCCGGAAATGTGCTCAGTTTCCTTCATCCAGGTGCCCGGAGGCAGCGGAGGAAGGTCCGGCTCGACCGGAAGCGCGGTAATGGGCCGGGCCTGCAGCAGGTACAGCTTCCCGTCACTGATTGCCCACTCGATGTCCTGCGGTTCCCCGAACTCGCGCTGAACCTGCCTGGCCAGTTCCGCGATTTCTCCGGCAGCGGTTTCAGAAAGTGCCGTTCCTTCGGAGTTCGGGGTGGCGGATGATCCACGCACGATCCAGGTTTCCGAGTCTGACTCGCCCGCCATGAGCCGGTCACCCAGACCAGGCACGGCATTGATGACCACTTCGTCCAGGTCGCCAGTAACAGGATTCGCCGAAAAGGCCGCGCCGGCAGTTTCGGGATCGATCATTGGCTGGATCAGAATGGCGATTCCGTCAGAGCCATCGTCCAGGTCAAGACCGTGCTGACGACGATAATCGAGTACGCTGAGAGCCTGTCCCGATTCCCAGACCGTCCGGATAGCATCGATGACCTCGCCCAGCCCGTTGACTTCGAGCACAGTTTCATACTGTCCCGCGAACGCGGCGAGTTCAGTATCTTCGGCCAGAGCGGACGAGCGAACCGCCAGCGGCTGAGTTGCAATCTTGGCGAGTTCGACTCTGATGGCCTCAGGCGCCCCTGAGGTTGCGATCTCCCGGGCGAGTTGCGGCGGAACCACGTAACCCTCCGGAACGCGAAATCCTTTCCCGGCGAGCCGGGCCAATGTCGCGGCCTTCGTCCCTGCGGAGCCGGGGTCAACGGCACCGTTCAGTGGCATGAGGGTCCCTGTACCGGGGGTCCCCGAACCCGATTGAGCAAGCATCATCGTGCACCTTTCTTCAGTTGTCCCGATACTGATTAGTTGCTGTGGTCCCCGTCTCCCGACGTGCCATCCGGGGAGTGCCCGTCAGCCTTACCGATCGCCGACGGAGCGTTCCCCGATTTGAGCGCCTCCTCGAGCGCTCCAACAGCCCAGGCTACCGCTTCTCCGGCTTGACCATCTTTCATTCCGAACCGGTCTCGCATCGTGAACCAGGTTTGTAATCCGACCAGCGATCGAATGATCGCGTACGCCAGGTCCGCGCTCCCCGGCTCGAGATCCGGGAACCTGCGGTCGAAGACCGCACGCGTGCGCTGATCTCGTTCCACCTGGTTCGCGGGTCTCAACACACCCCCGCTTACCCGGGCGGCGGCCTCATAGTCTTCGCTGTAACTGTCGAATCTCGCGAAGACCACGCGAACGAGATCGGCGAAGGAGTCCGATTTTTCGATGGACCGAGGATCCTGACGATTGGACTCTTCGAGCCAGTTACTGTACTCATCGATCAACGCCTGACGGGTCGGGAAATATCGATACACGGTTCGATGCGAAACACCGGCGCGTTTTGCGACCTTCTGGATCGTGAAGTCTTCTGATGAGTCATTCAGCAGAACCGAGCGAGCGGCCTCCATCAACAATTGTCTGGTGAACTCCGCCTGCTGATCTCTCAACGTTCCACGCTCTGCCACAAAGACCTCCTAACGAGAGGTACAGCCGAGCTTGAGTGTGGCATTAGCATAGCGGTATGTCATAGGTATGTCAATAGTGCGTTGAGACTCGGTGCTGTCCTGCACGTGCATTCGTTACCGCCCGCGCCAATTCTCGTCGGATCAGTTCGACGACAGGCGCGTCCGGACCGAACGCTGCACCAGGACAAATGCGACCGCGCACAGGACGAAGATCGCGGCTACCGCGGGGTACACCACACTGAGCCCGATTGCGATTCCGATCGTGTATCCGATAATCGGCCCGATCGCGGCTCCCAGGTCATGTGCGGTTGCATACCAGCTCATCAACCGCGCCCGGTTCCCCTGCATCGCAAGATCGCCAGCCGCGGCATCCAGCGACACCTGCACCGCGGTTGCCGCAAAGAACAGAATCACGGATCCGACGATCGTCCAGATCAGGACCGGGAATGCGCCGACAAGGGCCAGCGACACGACCTGGGCGGAAGCCACCGCGATGAAGAATGGCATTCGTCCCCACCGGTCACTCGAGTGTCCGGCGACGGGACCCCAGATG
>SKKR01000557.1 GCA_007123655.1 Thermomicrobiaceae bacterium | reverse complement strand
TACCTCGAAGGACGCTTCCCGGACACCTACCACGACACCCTGCTTCTCCTGGATCTCATCTTTGCCAACGCCTTCGCGCATCATTTTCAAGGCTGTCTGTGTATTTGATGTGTCTCCAAAAAGCTTGGATACCTTGCGGCATTCCAGTAATATCCCATTCTCTTCAGACATCTTCTCCACTCCCGTTCATGCGGGGCTTAATGTCAGAAGGGGGCAACAAGTTGCCCCCTTCCGCAACGTCACTCCGTTGGATCACGCCGAAACCAGAAGCAGTGTCGGGCGTAGGATCTCACCCTGTATCCGGGTTGGCCCGGTGTACTCGGCATGACGTTGTACTTTCGCTAGTTGAGTGCTGCCTCAACATCTTCGATGACCTCATCCGGAACCCATGGGTGCCACTTGTCCGTGCGCTCGCGCAGGAACCACTCGGCTCCACCATCCGGATCGAGATCTTCATCCTGCATCGCGAGCAGGATCTCGCTCACCTCTTCCATCGTGAATTCCATCTGCTCGAGCAGGGCGATGACGTCCGGAGCCGCCTGGTAAAAGTCATCAGTTACCCCGACGAAGACTTCGACGGCCGGGTAGGCACAGGCCTCATCAGCGGACGTCTCTCCCGCCTCGATCGCCGCGAAGATGTTGTCCCAGCACTCGTCGGTGTACTCGGGCTCTTCAAGCATCGTCAGATCCACCTGACCGAAGATCCAGGTCGGGCCCCAGTAGTAGCCGAGCCAGGGATCGCCAGATTCGTATGCGGACACGATTGATGTTGCCAGCGCCGCTCCGGAACCAGGCAGGAAGCGATTATAGTACTCATCAAGGCCGTAGGTGTGGAACTTGACTTCGTTGACTCGCTCGCACTCCCAGCCGGCGATGCACTCCATGAACCGTCCCTTGGAGTCATCTTCCGGATCTTCGAAAAGTTCCCAGTAGTCGGGGAGATCGTCGACGTGGGTCAGGTCCGGAGCCATCGGCTCGATGTCGCGCTCTTCGTCTCCCTCGATAACATACGTCGGAACCCACCAGCCCTGAACGGACTCGTCGATACTCAGACCCAGGCTGTGTACTTCACCGGCTTCGATCGCTTCGTCCCATCCCTCGAGCTGTGCCGCCCAGATCTCCATCGAGACCTGAACGTCACCGGAAAGCATCCCCTGGAACAGCGGGATCGTCTCGCCAGGAACGCTGCCGGTCTCATATCCGTACGCCTCTTCGAGGATGAACTGCGCGATCCGGTTCAGCACGATTGCGCTGTCCCAGCCGTAGTCCGCGAAGGTGATCTCGCCTTCCCAGTCGGACTCACCGATCGCCACATCGGTATCATCGGCGACGGCGTCGTCTTCCTCGTCGTCGGTCACCGCTTCGTCATCGTCGGTCACCGCGTCATCAGTGTCATCAGTGACGGCGTCGTCCGTGTCGTCGGTGACAACCTCTTCGGTGTCATCGGTGTCATCGACGTCGACGGCGTCATCCGCGTCATCCGTTTCGCAGGCCGCGAGGACCAGCGCAAACATGAGAATAGCGATTGGAATAAACCAGCGAACTGAAACAGGCCGTAGCACGGCTATTTCCTCTCATTCAAAACGAAACGCCTGACACATCACACGTGGCGCGCGTTGAACTGGCCGATCGCGGTCTCCTCCTTCCGGATCCAACCCTTGCCCTTGAGTCCCTACAAGGCCAATTCGCAAGACTTGTTCCTGCGGCACGTGAAATGCGTCGTCAGTACGCGGCGACACACTTCCTTCTGGCACATCTGGGAAACCCGGGTGCGCGCCCGGCGGGTGATCTCTGGTGGCGTCTTCACCCATCCGCCTCCGCTTTGCAGTCGCTCATCGCGCTGCGCAAACTCGCTCCCGGTCGCACCGGGGTGAGCCGGTGTCGTCCACTGTTCCGTACTGCAGGACACCTGCGCCGTGTGTGGGTGGTGTCTGCACCAGTGGAACGCGACACATGATAGCAAGTTAGTTACCAGTCGTCAAGGCTGTTTTGACAGTATGCGCGCTTTTGCCAGGGCCAGACGCCCGGCCAGCCGTCAGGCCGGCCGGGGATCCGACGTCATTACCGGAACGCTACTGGTTGTTAATTGCGTCGCGGACCCGATCCGCCACGTCCTCGGGAACCCAGTCGCTCCAGAGGTCTTCGTACTCCTCGAGGAACCAGTGCGCCGCCTCGTCTGGTCCGACATCGTTCTCGGCCATGTACGAGAGCGCTTCGCTGATATGCGTCTCATTCGTCGAGAACTGCTCCAGAAAAGCGACGATGTCCGGCGCTTCCTCGGCAAACGCGGAGTTTGCCGCGATGACGGCCTCGGTGATCGGCCAGGCGCAGGCCGTCTCCGGTGTGCGGCCTTCATCAACTGCGTCAGCGATTTCCGCCCAGCACTCGTCGGTATACTCGGGCTCCTCGAGCAGGGTGATGTCGAGCTGACCCGCGATCCAGGTTGGCGTCCACATGTAGCCGAGCCATGGTTCGCCCTGCTCGTAGGCGGTCAGCAGCGATGTGTCCAGCGCCGCTCCGGAGCCCGGGAGGAACCGGTTGTAGTACTCATCGAGTTCGTAGTAGGCGAACTTCGCCTCGTTGATTCGCTCGGCTTCCCAGCCGGCAACGCCGTCATAAAGCCGACCCTTCTCCGAGTCTTCCGGATCCTGGAAATATTCCCAGTAGTCGGGAAGGTCTTCAACGTGGCGGAGGTCCGGCGTCATCGGCTCGATCCCGCGTTCCTCGTCGCCTTCGATCATGTAGGTCGGGATCCACCAACCCTGAACGGTGTCGTCCACACTGTTGCCGAGCTCAACGACCGAGCCGTCATCGAGGGCCGGCTGATATGGCGGCATCTGGTCAACCCAGATCTCCATGGAGACGTCGATATCACCGTCAAGTTGTCCCTGGAAGAGCGGGATCGTCTCGCCGGGAATCGTGTCGGTCTCGTAGCCGTAGCCTTCTTCCACGATGAACTGGGCGATCCGGTTCAGCAGAATGGCGCTGTCCCAGTTGTAGTCAGCGAAGACAATCGAGCGCTCCTCGTGCCAGGCGCCGTCAGGATCCGCAACCTCTTCCGTGTCATCGGCGACAGCGTCCTCAGCGGCATCGTCGGTCGCGCCATCGTCCTCACACGCGGCGACGACCAGCGCAAGCGCCAGCAGGAGCGCCGTCAACGCAAACATTCGTCGTACGGGGTAAAGCATCATGGAAAATGTGCTTCCTTTCTCTCATGTGTCTTCGCCCGCCGGAGTGTTCCCGGCGGAGCGCGCGGCAATGCTGCCGCAGTGGTGGCCGGAACGAACGAACCGACCGGAAAACCGTGATGAAAGTGATCACCGCATCAATAGGTGTCGGAAGATGCGGCATCAATGAGGTGTGCGCCAGTGGGGCGCAAATCCAGGAGCAGGAAACTGAGGGGGCGCAGTGCGCCGTGTTGAAACATTCGTCATCAGTACATCCTCAGCGAGGGGTGAACACGCGGTGCTCATTGCTGAGGCTGTCGGCCGATGACTGGTTATTAAAGTCCTCGCATTCCGGACAAACAGGGTCAATTCACTGCTTCCCGAACTGGAGTCGAGCTAACCCTACCAGCTTCCCAGATTGAAAACAAGCTTGTCATCATTGGCACCGGAGGGGAGATTGGACACCAGTGCCCAGCTGCGTGATACTCCTGTCGTACGAGATGGATTGACTGGAACAAAAAAGAGGCCGCGATGAACGAACATCTTAGACTTGAGCGGGCGGGCGAGGTCGCCAGCCTCGTCGTCGACCGTCCCGACACCCGCAATGCGATCGACTTCGACATGCTGCAGGCGCTCGAGTCGCACCTGGACGCACTGCATGCCGACCCGCCCCGGCTGGTCATCCTGCGCGCCACGGATCCCGGTTTCTGCGCGGGTATCGACCTCAAGGAGTCCCGCGAGGCGAGCGGTTCGTTCGTCCAGACGCGCGTTGCCACCATGCACCGGTGTCTGCGGAAACTCAGGAGCTTGCCAGCGCCGGTCGTCGGGGCCATAAACGGGGTCGCCGTGGGACTGGGGTGTGAACTTGCCATCTCTGCCGACCTGCGCGTGGCGAGCGAGGATGCCCGCTTCAGTTATCCCGAACCAAGACTGGCGGTGCCCTCTCCTGCTCAGCATCTGGTCTGGCTGATCGGTCTGGCAAAGGCACAGGACATGCTGCTGACTGCGCGCTGGATCGAAGCACCGGAGGCGGAACAGATCGGACTGGCGACCCATATCGCCAGTGATCTCGACCGGGCCGTTGAAGAACTCGCGGACCAGATCCTGGATCTGGCCCCACTCTCCATGCGACGCACGAAGGAGAACCTCTGGATCACGATCACCGAGGGGATCGAGGCGGCGTCAACCCATCACCAGGCCGGCGTCACGGAAGCAGCGGACACCGAGGACCGCAAGGAAGCGCTGCGGGCATTCGCTGAAAAGCGTTCGCCGGAGTTCACCGGACGGTAGCGGCACGGCGAGAAAGCTTTTCATTCTGCCCTCGTACTTGTCATTCTGCCCTCGTACTTGTCATTCTGCTGGCTTGCTTGTCATTCTGAACGGAGTGAAGAATCTCATGCCGTTCGATTATCGCCCGAGATCCTTCGCTGAGCCCGCGGGATGACACGGATGTCCGCAGAGGCGCGGGATGACACGATTAATGTGTTCCCAGCCATTCTCGAGCACTCATGACAAGGAGTAGCGACTCAGATGAACGAACCACTGGAAGGCATTCGTGTCCTCGATTTCTCCCGCCATCTCGCCGGACCGTTCGCGGGTATGACGCTGGGAGATCTCGGAGCGGACGTCATCAAAGTTGAGGCGCCGGGACGGGGAGACGACTCCCGCGGTTTTCCGCCGTACTGGAACGGCGAAAGCTGCTATTTCATGAGCACGAACCGGAACAAGCGCAGCATCACACTGGATCTCCGCTCGGATGAGGGCCGGGAGATCGCCCGGACGCTGGCCGCCGAGAGTGACATCCTGATCGAGAACTTCCGCGCCGGAGCGACAGAGCGGCTGGGTATCAGCTACGAACAGCTTCGCACGCTCAATGAACGGCTGATCTACTGCGATATCTCCGCCGTCGGGAGCGACGGGCCAGACAAGGATCGCGCCGGTGTTGATCTGCTGATGCAGGCATACGGCGGGCTGATGAGCATCACCGGTGAAGAGGGCCGGCCGCCGGTCCGGGTGGGGACGTCGGTGGTGGACCTCACCGCCGGAGCAAACGCAGTTCAGGGCATTCTTGCGGCGCTCTTCGTCCGGGAGCGGACAGGCAAGGGCCAGAAGATCGAGTCCTCGCTTTTGGAAGGGCAGGTCTCCTGGATGACATACCACGCCGTTTCCTACTTCGCGTCGGGAGACGTGCCGACGCGGCTGGGATCCGGACATGCCTCCGTCGCTCCCTATGGGGCGTTCCGCACCAGCGACGGGTATCTGGTCGTCGCGGTCGTCAACGATGGCCTCTGGAGCCGGTTCTGCCAGGCGATCGAGCGTTCGGACCTGCTGGACGATCCACGGTTCGAGACCAACCCCATGCGGTGCCAGAACGTCGAGCTGTTGAAGTCGGAACTCGAAGCGACGCTCGCGCTGAAGGGCGCTAACGCGTGGGCGGAGCGAATGGACGACGTCGGTGTCCCATGTAGCCCGGTGAACTCGCTCGATACAGTTCTCAACCTGCCGCAGGTGAAGCACCGGGAGATGGTCGTGGATATCGAGCACCC
>SKKR01000176.1 GCA_007123655.1 Thermomicrobiaceae bacterium | reverse complement strand
GCCGCCGCGTTCGGGATGCGTTGCCTGGCCGTCGATCCTGACGTCACGGAGGGGCCCGATTGGGTCGACCGGATCGTGACGCCGGACCGGCTCCGGGAGGTGGCCCGAAAGGTCAACGTCCTGTTCGTCTGTTGTCCGAAAACGGCGGACACGACCGGAATGATCAGTGCGCCGGTTTTCGAGGCGATGCCCGACGCCGGCTACGTCATCAACGTCACGCGCGGCGGGATCATCGATGAGCATGACCTGATGGCGGCGCTTTCGAGCGGAAAGCTTGCCGGTGCGGGCCTGGATGTGACCGCCGAAGAGCCGCTGCCCGACGCTCACCCGCTCTGGCGCTTTGAGAACGTACTGATTACGCCCCACACCGCGGGCGCCAGCCAGCATCGCGTCGACCGCATCCTGGAGCGCACCTTCACCAACATCGAGCGTTTCCAGCGAGGCGAGCCACTGGAAGGTGTCATCGACAAGCGCAAAGGATACTGAAACGCAGGCGCGTTCGGAGTCCTCGGGGCGCGCATCATTTCATTCCAGGAATGGGTGAACTATGAGTAATCAGTCGACGCACGACCGTCGGGAACTGATCCTGACGGGGGCACACGTTATCGATCCGGCGAACAACATCGATGGGCCGATGGACGTGGCGATCCTCGACGGCAAGATCGCCGAGGTCGGACAGGATCTGTCCACTGAGAGCGCGGACCGAGTGCTCGATCTTTCAAGGTCTTACCTCACCCCAGGTATCATCGACATGCATGCGCATGTCGCGATCTCCCATCACCGGTCGAATTTGTCGCTGGATCCGCACGTCAACACGTTCTCGTCGGGCGTCACGACGGTGGTTGATGCCGGTACCGTCGGCTGGCGTGACTTCACTGACTTCAGGGAACAGGTCATCGATACCGCGACGATCCGCGTCCTGACCTACGTGAACATTGTGGGGAAAGGGATGGGCGGAGAGTGGGAGCACGACGTTCAGGACATGAACCCCCGACTGGCGGCCGCGACCGCGCGCGAGTTCTCCGATGTGGTGGTCGGGATCAAGACGGCGCACTACTGGGCGCGGCGGCAATTCGATGAGGAACATCCCCCCTGGGCTGGCGTCGACCTGGCGGTTGAAGCAGGTGAACTGTGCGACATGCCGGTGATGGTCGACTTCTTCCCCTGGTTGCCGGAGCGCCCGTACGACGAACTGATCCTGAAACACCTGCGGCCAGGCGATATCCACACCCACGTTTTCGCACAGCAGTTTCCGGTGCTCAACGCGGAGGGCGTCGTCAATGACTTCATGTGGGAGGCGCGCGAGCGCGGCGTGATCTTCGACATTGGACACGGCTCGGCCAGTTTCTGGTATCGAAACGCAGTACCCGCCTGGGAACAGGGGTTTCCACCTGATTCCATCAGCACGGATCTTCATACCGGTAATCTCAATGGATACGTGTTCGACATGCAGACGACGATGAACAAGTATCTCGCCATCGGAATGCCGCTCGGCGAATTGATCGCACGGTCGACCGTCAACCCGGCCGCGGAGATCGGGCGCCCGGATCTGGGAACACTGAGCGTCGGCGCGGAAGCTGATATTGCGGTGTTTGCGCTCGAGCAAGGAAACTTCTCGTTCGTCGACTGCGGCCGGGCCCGGCTGCCGGCGTCGCAGCGACTGAAATGCGAGATGACATTGCGCGCCGGAGAGATCGTGTACAACCCGAACGGATCTTGTCTTCCGGCGTGGCGCGAAGCTCCGCCCTCATACTGGACGATGAAAGACGTGGAGCGGTTCATCCCGGAATCGTCGATCCCGAGACGATAACCGCTGCTCAGACCTGAAATCAACGGATCTCCGCCAGGGTTGAGAAGATCGGGTACATCGGACCCGCCCGACGTTGAACTGGTCGTCCCTGGCGAGGACGGACTCATCCACGGGATGCGACCGGGATGACCGGTGATCGACATTGGCGCGAACACTCCGCCTTGGTGACGCTGGTCGAGGAACTCGCGAATCATCGACTGGATGAGAGCCGTCAAGTCAAGAAGTAGTTACGTGCTCACATAAGGACCTACGGAAGAAGAGGAGCGTACCGAAATGACCGCGTTGACGGGGAAGAATGCGCTGGTAACCGGTGCCGGAATGGGAATCGGGCAGGGGATCGCGATCGAGTTCGCCCGGCAGGGTGCTTTGGTGATCGTCCACTACGCGGGCAGCGCGGACGGCGCCCGGGAGACCGTCTCCGAGATCGAGCGAGCCCGCGGAGAGGCAGTCGCAATCCAGGCCGACCTGGCACAGGTCGATGAGTGCCGGCGTCTTGTCGATGCCGCCGCAAAGACGTTCGGCGGGCTGGACGTCATAGTCAATAACTCCGGAATTACGCGGTCGGCGCCGTTCCTGGAAACGACGGTTGATACGTACAACGAGCTCTTCAACATCAACATGCGAGGTATGTTCTTCTGCACGCAGCAAGCGGTGCCATGGATGCTGGAACGTGGTGGCGGGAGCGTGATCAACCTGACGTCGGTACACGGCTACGCCGGCGCGCCGAACCACACCGCGTACGGGGCAACAAAAGGTGCGATCACCGCCTTTACCCGGCAGCTCGCCATCGAGCTCGCACCTCGCCGCATTCGGGTCAACGCAATCGGCCCCGGACTCATTGAGGTCCCGCGCTATTTTGACGACCCGGACTACTCGACTGATAAGGGCGCGGCGCGGGTACCGTGGGGGCGTGTTGGAACGCCTCAGGACGTCGCAGGCGCCGCGGCCTATCTCGCGTCGGATACTGCCGAGTTCGTCACCGGGCAGGTCCTCTTCGTTGATGGCGGGACAACCGCCCGCATGGCGCTGTAGCCTCCACGCTGAGCGATTCTGCGTCGTCGCGAACTAGAGCCGTCCTCAAGTAATTTGAATGGAATTCGATTTGAATGTAGGGTCCCACGACCCCTTCGGCTTCGCTGCTGTGAATGTTCCGTCGTTGACACGGGACGCACAGGCCGGGAATTGGCGGCCTCGATCTCTCGACTGCGGGCCGCGTCCGGCGCGGCCCTCCGCTCGAGATGACGAGGTTTTTCATGCCCCGGTGGCGGGCGCCAGCCCATGAATACTCAGGGCAGGCTCTGTTGGACCGCAGGAACTGTGTCATACTGAGCGCAGCGAAGGATCTACGGGCCGACAGGGAGATCCTGTTCCGAGCTTGCCGAGGGATCGGCCCGTACGGTGCAGTCAATTCCGGTGAAGACCGGCCTATTCCCTGTTCTCTGGAAGATCACCCAGCACGATCAGGTGACTGCGCGCCCGGGACAGCCCGACGTACAACAACCCGTCGCGGAATGTCCGATCACGGCCGGTCAGCCGGTCCAGCTCCGTCATGATCACGACGGGACTTTCCAGGCCTTTGAAGCTGTGGATGGTGCTCAACCGGATCTCACGTTCGCCGGGCGACTCGATCGTGCGCCGCAGGGTGAAGTTTCCCAGCTTCATCCCGTCTTCGAGCGCGGACCCTCCACGGCTGGTCACCGGCGAGAGGATCGTTATGTCGCGTTCTAGGATGCGTTCCTCGTTGACAAGCCGGTGCAGTACCTTACGCAGCTCATCGACCCCGTCCCCACTTCCGATCGGAACGATCTCCGGCTCCCGACCCTCGATCCCGGCCGCTTGAAACGCGCCGTCACCCTGGTAGAAGGGACGGACCATCCGGTGAATCTGATCCGTGTTCCGGCAATTACGATTTAGCGGATACGGATTCTCCGGAACCGGCATGTCGCCAGATTGACCATAGATGCGCTGGTTATTGTCATAGAAGATGTAGAAGGTTCCGGTCTTCGGTTCCTTCAGCAGGGAGTCCAGCGTCCACCACCATAGTTCGCCGAAATCCTGCCCTTCGTCCGCGATGACGGCATCGAAACGGTCGTCATCCGGAAGCCGGTCGATCGCCTGGTCCAGGCACTCGGGGAAGATATCGGTGTAGTAGCGCCGCTGGGCTTCGCGTTCGGGTGGTTCGGGCGGAATCTCGACGCCGGTCTCGGCGCAGAGCTGCCGGACGAGACCGTGATAATGATGACAGACGACGTTCCCCCACTCCGACGGGCCGCCCAGGTCGAGTTGCGTCCGGAGCCAGTCCGCCAGGTTCGCGTTGAAACACGTGAGCAGCACGCGTCTTCCCTGCTCCGCCAGCCGGCGGGTTTTCTCCAGCGCGAGCATCGTCTTGCCGGATCCGCAGCACCCCGCAATGCCGGCGCGCGGTTGTTGCTCCAGGAAATCGAGCAATTGCGCCTGCGTCCGGGTGAGCTCAATCAGTTTGCGTTCACTGGTGAGCAGATGGTATCCGAGCCCCTCTGGCGCGGCGGCTACCGTAGGCGCGATTGCGTTGATGAGCGCGCGCATTGCCTGGTTCGAAAGGGACTGGTGTTTCGGTAACGGCCGGGCCGCTCGTTCAATCGCGGTCTGCAACGCGTGGAGATCTGTCGATTCCAGCAACGTATCATCGGGCGCCTCGATGCCGGTCTGATGCCGGATTCCGCTGACGTCCGGCAGCATCACCTGCCAGTTGAACGCATATCTGTGTCCCCGGGTCTGTGGATGGTGCCCGAGTTCATCGATGAGGTCGTACATGTTCGTTCGGGCCTGATCGAACGGGTTTTTGATCTGGTGCGGCGTGCCATGGCGATCAACGCTTGCCCAGACACCGGTTTCCGGGTCAACGCGAATCCCGCCCCCTTTCACCTCGGCGACGACACCCGTTCGAGCCGGATGCACGATCAGGAAGTCGATCTCCCGGTCTGTACTGTAGGAGCGCTGGCGGTCCGCCAGGAACCGGACGCCGTGGAAGACAATGTAATCGTCCGGGAGTTGCCGCCGGAGTTCGTCGAACAGCACGCGTTCCGCGTTACTCAGTCCGTCCTGATTCGCGGGTTCGACCGGGATCATTCGGGCCATGCGTTATCCGCTCCGTGTCGCTCGTTCCGAGCATGGATTCATGCCCGCTATGCCGATGCTCAGGAAGTGCGGTTAGTCGGATTCAGGCGACGACGCGAGCGTGTGCGATCTCTCGCTCACCGATCGGACGGACTGCGTCCGGGTCCAGCGTTACGACAGCGATTGTCTCGCCGTGCAACGTCATGAATTCGACCTCATAGCCAGCATCATCCCTGTGCACCAGCACCACCGTGCCGACATCGCCGGCTCTTAATCCGTGCTCGGGCAGGTCTCGTGTCAAAACTGCCGAATCAAGTTCCGACATCATTCTGGCACCTCTTTCAACGGATATGCCGTAATGAACCGGGCGTGTCTGGCCTCTCGATCAGCGAACCAGATCGAGCGGACCTGTGGATTGCGTTCATCAGGGGTGACCAGAGCACCCTCAACGACATACTTTGACCCCAACTCGGTCTCCTGAACGGTCGTAACTGTATTATGCCTCCCATGTTCATAGAACGCGTCGCGCAGGACTTTCCAGCGGTCGTGTCGAAAGCCGAATTCCGCGAAGAAGCGCGCCTTGGCACCGCCCGATGGGTGTGAGAATGAAAGGAGGTAATCGGTTAGCTTCCGCTTATCTATCGTCAGTTCAAGTTCGACGGGAATCGTACGAATAACGAGCTCCTAGATGATCTTTTTGGCCCGAAGGTCGCTGATCTCCGCGTCGGTCTGACCGAGGTTTCGAAGGATCTCGTCTGTATGCTGGCCGAGTATCGGCGGTGGCAGTCGAACCGAGCCCGGCGTCAGGCTCATTTTGATT
>SKKR01000459.1 GCA_007123655.1 Thermomicrobiaceae bacterium | reverse complement strand
CGGCCCGCTGGAGCCCGCGTCCCAGTAGTGTCGAGACCGTGCCGGTTAGACTTCGGCGTTTGTTTGCTCCGGTCGCTCCCGCGTGATGATCGTGCGACCAAGGGATTCGTGCGATCAACGACCGGGCCTGGCGCGCGCTACCAGTACGACATAGCGTCCAGGAAGAGACGGCGGAGATCGTCTGGAGAGGCGGGTCGCGGCGAGAGTTTCGTCACCCGCTCCTGCGGGATGGTCCCGTTGACCAGGTCGTCAACATCCGCCTCCGTGAAGCCGACCGCGCTCAGGCCGTTCGGCATGTTCACCCGCTTCATGACGTCGATGGTCGCCGCGGCGAGCCCTTCCCCGATTTCCTCGGGATCGTCCGTTTCGAGCGGATACCCCAGCAGTGTGGACGCCCACTTGTGCCGTTGCGGAGCGGCCGGTGCCGTGAACCGGAAAACCGCCGGGGCGTTCAGAATGACGGACATGCCGTGCGGGACGATCGGCTTGTCCGGCGGATATCCGTCCGGCACGTAGGAACGAACCATTCCTGAAACCGGATATGACATTCCGTGCGGAAGGTGGACTCCGGCGTTGCCGAACCCGATGCCGGCATAGGCGGCTGCGAGCATCATCTCACTCCGGGCCTCGTCGTTTTCCGGATTGAACACTGCCTCGTCGATGTTGCGCGCCATCATCTCGATCGCTCGTGCCGCCCAGATGTCACTGATCGGGTTTGACCCCTGGTATGCCGGGCGGTACTCCGGGGAAGGCGGTTCGTCCCGCTGATGGTACGGGGTCGCGGTGAGTGATTCCACCGCGTGACTGAGCACATCGAGCGCGGAACAGGCCGCCACCATCGGCGGCATGCTTCGCGTGTTGTCCGGATCGATAATCCCAAGGCTCGGCCGCAGCGCCCGGTGCGCGATACCGGTCTTGGCGTGCATCTTGATGAGGTCGAAGATCGCCACGCCAGTCGTTTCACTGCCGGTTCCCGCGGTGGTCGGAATCGCGATCAGCGGCTTGAGTGGGCCCGGAACCGGGGTGCCCTGACCGATCGGCGGATTCACGTATGTCAGGAGCTCAGCGGGATGCGTTGCATACAGGTTGGCCGCCTTCGCGGTGTCGATACTGGATCCCCCACCGATCGCAACGAACCCGTCAAACGCACCATCGGTCGCGAACTGGATGGCGTCTTTGAACGATTCATCTGTCGGCTCGACCCTGGCACGATCGTAGAGGACCGGTTCGACACCCGCGTCGCGCAGGGCCCCGATCGCCGTTTCCACCGCGGGACTGGACGAGAGGCGCGGGTCCGTGACGACCATCACGCGTCTCGCGCCGAGCCGGCGCATGTCATGACCGACCTCCCGGGTAACACCGGCGCCGAACTTGATGCTTGAGGTGTCCATCGTGAATGCGGTTTCTCGAGCCACCGTGTTCTCTCCTTCGGTCTGATCGACGCGCATCACTGTTGCCTGGTCGCACTGCGAGCAACCTAGCCCAGACGAGGTGCGTTGTCCAGATCGAGCGGGCGGGATCAGGGGCCGTTGGGAAGCAGGACCTGTTCAACGGACAGCCGTGGAGAATGCGGGTAGACGGTGTTACCGTACCCGAGTCTCAACATGGACTGGACAGGGCCCTCCCGGCCGGCGATGTGACGAAGTTGCTCGCGCAGTTCCGGTATTTGACATGGCTGGTGCAGGAACGAGGTAGATATTTCCTCGGACGCGGCCCGGAGCAGGATCTTCTGGACAGCCTGTCCCGCCTGGATCCAGTTGAAGGTTGCGTCTCGATCGGTACCGAGGAGCACGATCGTGGCGGTTGATCGTAGAAGTTCGCGATCCCGTTCAATCCAGCGGGAAGCGTTTTCGAGCGTTAAGGCCTTGGAGTGACGTGGGTCTACTTCGTCCGTTGGCTCGACAATCTCGGCTACGTTGGCCTTCTGAGCTATCCCTGACGGCGGATCGCCGTAGCCAAGCCAGTGAGCTCGCTCCGATTGGTACTGAAGGTCGCTTTGGCGGCGCGTGTGGGCCTCTTCAACCAGCGATAGGATTTGACTGCGACCCTGTTCGGACTCGATGAAGTACAGCCAGCATCCGTGCTCGGATGCCAGCCAGATCATGCGTCGTTGTAACGCTCGCGGAATCGGTCTCGCTTGAAATGGCTGCCGGCTTGAGCGACGTCGCCGGATTCCCCGAAAGAGCGATCCGTCTTCGGCGTCGGGGAATCGTTCGCGTCCGAGCCGCACCCGCGCCAGCGTGTCAGGATGTTGGGGATCCGGTTCGTATTGTACCCATGTCTCATGCCCGAAGTGGTGCAGCGCTGTCAGCAGATTCATCAATGCGGCACCACAGCTAATGATCAGTTCTCTGCCATCGGGATCTGTCGCGGGGAGTGCATTGGAGCGGTCTGCCAGGAGCTCGATTGCATTGTCTGCAATTCGGAATCGCCAGGGCTGGGTGTTGTGGATGGAGGGCGCCATCACCGCATAGTGCAGGCAGAAGGCCAGTTTGTCGCTGACGGTTCCATTTCGTGGGTAGTTGGAATCGTCAACCGACCACGGGTCAGTACTCCAGACTTGCCGATCCATAAGTTCCCAGTTCTCTGCGATACGCGGTCAATTCACCGTCGTGCTCCCGATACCCGCTAAACCTACTGATCTCAGGATGTCAACCGGGTTAACCAGGATCAACCAAACGTGTCGAGAACGTTACAGCAGGTTAATTTGCGCCTTCCAGGAGCCTCATTTCGCGAAAGGTACGCGAAATCGACGGTCACAATGCTCACCGTGCCGGCGATCGCTGACAGGCAATCCAGATAAGAACCTGACCTGATGGTCTCGCGACTCGTCCGGGTTCAGCACGCCGCAACTTCGACCGAGTTATCCTATTCAGAAATTCATCTGTCAGGGAGAGGCGCCGGTGGTGTGGGCTCGTGCGCCGGGCAGGACCGGCTTGCGGGCGAATATGAAACAGAGCGACCCGGCGGCGGCGATCACGCCCAGAATCGTGAATGCCAGTTGGTAGTCACCGATAACGTCTGCCATGACCCCCGCCACGATCGGACCGCCCATCATCCCCAGCATCACGACCATGCCAGAGAAGCCCATTATGGTGGCGAACGCCTTTCGCCCGAAGAAATCGGCTCGCAGGGGCATCATCAACACTCCGCGCCCGCCGTGGGCAAGTCCTTGCAGGATGGCGAAACCGATGACCGTGAAGAATGATTCCGCCCAGCCCAGCATGACGATCGCAACGCCGGATCCGACCATACATGCGGCGGCGAGGTGCTGTTTGTTGACTCGATCTCCGACGAACCCCCCGAGCAGATTGCCAACGATCGAAAACGCCGTCAGCAACGCGATGACACTCGCAGCGGTGGTCAGGCTGTATCCCAGACCTTCGTTCATGTGTACCACGGCATGCACCATGACTGTTCCGACGACCAGCACACCTATGGCGTGTCCGCCTGAGATCAGCCAGAACGCCGGCGTCCGAAGTGCCTGACGGGCGGTGAAGTCGCCGCTGCCGTCATAGTCAAGCGGCGCGCGGCTTCCGCTTCCGTCTTCGACGTCCACCTCGTCGAGGTCATCGCCGTCTGGTTGCAGACCGTATTGCTCAGGAGTGTGACGAAACAGTTGTGCAAGCGGTATGCCGGTAACCAGAATCAGCACGCCAGTCGCAAACGCGGTCGCGCGCCACCCGTAGGTCGAAAGCGACCAGGCGACCGCGGGGACCATCAGTCCGCCGATGCCCATGCCCACGTGGACGATCCCCATTGCGGTCGAACGCTTCTTCGCGAACCAGTTGATAACTGTGACGCCGATTGTCTTGAAGCCGGCCATGCTCACACCGAGCGCCATGAGCAGGAACGTCGCGTAGAACGTCCAGAGCGAGTTGATCTGACTGAACAGAATGAAACCGAGACCGAAGACGATGATCCCGGCGGTCATGACGGGGCGAGGACCCCACTTGTCCAACATCCAGCCCTGGATCGGTCCCAGCAATCCACTTTCGGCGTGTTGAACCGAGAACGCGATCGAGAATGCTGTGCGACTCCAGCCGAACTCGGCCTGCATGACAACGACGTACGCCCCGTACGCCTGCATCAGGAGTCCGGTCGTCAGAGCCTGAACTACGATTCCCGCGGAGACGATCCACCAGCCGTAAAAGATGCCGCGTGCACGGCTACGCACCCATTCGGCGCTGATCACGGAGTGAGCCTCTTTCGTTCCCCGCTGGTGGCCCGACGTCGAGGTGACACCGAACCAGCAACCATGTCCGGGTTCAGACATGGCGACGCGACGCGCGCCCGTTTATTGTTGTACCACGCTTTCCGTTACCGTCAACTGAGACCCCGGGAGGCTCCCGACTTTGGCGCAGTAGCATGGTGCGCACGTTCGGGCGTCTTACTCCGTCGGGGCGTCGTACCACTCCGGCGGGCCAACGTTGGTGATACTGATATGAGCCATGTTCTTGCCTGGTGCGGCACCGTGCCAGTGTTTTTCGCCCGGGCCGGTGTAGATGACATCGCCCGGATAGATCATCGTCTCGTCTTCCTCGTCGCCAACCCGGCCCTCGCCCTCCAGCACGAAGAGGATCTGTTCCCCGGGATGCATGTGCCAGTGGGTGCGGGCTCCGTTTTCGAACTTGACGACGGACAACCCCATCCCACCCTCACGCTGCGGATCGACGACTCGCTGGAGCCAGACCTCTCCGGTGAAAGTATCCCCCTGTGTCGCCCGCGTCTCGCCTTTGCGAATGATCTTCACGTCCGCATTCTCCTTCTCGTCGCCCATGTTCGCCTCCTGTAACGCACGTCGACATCGTAATTTAGGTAAATGCTACTGTCTACGGACTCAGTGCCGGTATCTGGTTGATCAACGCTCCGCCGGCCGCGGTGAGCACAACGACCAGCCAGGGCGGGAGTTTCCAGAAGGCGAGCAGCGCAAAGGAAACAAGCGCAAGTGCGAACTCCATGGGCCTGGTGATCGCGCTGGTGAAGACCGGATCGTACAGCGCCGCGAGCAACAGGCCGACGACTCCCGCATTGATACCCCGCAGCGCGGACTGAAAGCCAAGCCGGGTCCGAACCAGATCCCAGAACGGCAACACACTGAACACAAGCAGGAATGATGGGATGAAGATCGCCACGAGTGCGATTCCCCCGCCAATCCAGCCAGCCGGTGACTCGGTGGAGATCGCGCCGAGAAATGCTGAGAAGGTGAACAATGGTCCCGGAACGGCCTGTGCAGCGCCATATCCCGCGACGAAGTCGTCCTGGCTCACCCACCCCGTCGGAACGACTTCCGACTGGATTAGGGGCAGCACCACGTGGCCGCCGCCGAAGACCAGCGAACCCGTTCGGTAGAAACTGTCGATAAGATCAAGTGTGTAGATTTCAGACAGCGCCCTGGCGAGCGGCAGACCTCCGAGAAGCCCAACGAACATGACAAAACAGGCGATTGCCAGGTTGCGGCTGATGGGGACATTCAGTGGGATGATCGACCCGACTTCCCCGCGAGGGAGAAACAGCCAGCCGATCACACCGGCCGCGGCGATCACGCCTACCTGCATACCGACGAACGGCCAGGCCAGGACGGCGATGGCGCCGAGCACCGCGATCGTCGCCCGCTCCCGGTCCGGACAGAGATTCGTGGCCATGCCCCAGAGCGCGTATGCCACGACGGCCACCGCCACGATCTTCAACCCGTCCAGCCAGCCCTGATCAGCGATGTCGCCCCACTGCGCGACGCCGAACGCGAACAGGAT
>SKKR01000375.1 GCA_007123655.1 Thermomicrobiaceae bacterium | reverse complement strand
TGGTCGCTGCTGCCGGGTACGATCCCCGCGCGCGGCTTCCGGAAGAAGCGATCTTCACAACCCCGCAGCAACGCGCCACCCGAAAGACCGTCCTCTGGCACCACCGCTGCCCGCGCTGCGACGCCGCTCGTACTGCCCGCCGTCCGGTTTACTCCTGGCGCTGCGCAAGCTGTCGAGGCCGCGGCCGCTCCGGGGACCTGGAAATCTGGCGGGAGGAGGTGCTCGGATAGCTCCTCGGTCCAAGCCTTGACGATTCCCCGTTCCTTGCTGATGATCACTCCTCGATTGATGCAAGACCTCACGTCCGCCTGAAAGGTGTCAGGTACTTATGCCAACTCCAATCGCCACCAACCGCGACAAACTCGTCCGGCTATCGGTCATGGGTGATGTCAGCCAGCCACGGGTTCGGGCGGCCTCGCCGTACAGGATCTCGCGGGAAGGTGATCCGCTGGTCGTGCCGGCGACCGGGGGGATTGCCTACAACATCCGGATCGGGCACCTGATCAGCGAGATCATGGGCGACCACGTTGAGCCTGCCGTCTCGATGCGCAATCCGGATGACACCGCCAACGGCGGCCTGAACACCTTCGCCTGTGTCGGGAACACCGCGGAGGTGGTCACCGGCGACGCGAAAGGAGCAACCGGAACGGTTACCGGCAAGCACGGCGGCATCGAACACCTGATGGTCGATTTCCCACCGGATACGCTCGAGAAGATGAAGCCGGGCGACCGGATCCTGGTGAAGTCGTTGGGAACCGGCCTTCGCCTTTTGGAGTTCCCGGACATCCTGCCGACGAGCCTCGATCCCGATCTGTTCGAGGCATGGATCACGGAGACGCGAAACGGAACGCTCCTGGTGCCCGTCACTCACACGGTGCCTGCCGCGGTGATGGGCTCCGGGCTCGGACGGGATAACGTCAACCGCGGCGATTACGACATCACCATGTTCGATGAAGAGACCGTAGAGCAGTACGGGCTGGGAACGTTGCGGCTGGGTGACCTGGTGGCGATCCTCGATGCCGATTCCACGTACGGCCGCTACTACCACAAAGGGTCCGTCAGCGTCGGAGTGGTCGCCCACGGGGACTCGTTTCAGGCCGGGCATGGGCCCGGCGTCACCGGGCTGCTCACGTCGAAGTCGGGGGCAATCGAGCCGGTCATCGATGCGAACGCAAACATCGGCGCCATTCTGGGGCTCGTTGAGGGGCTTGCCGGTTGATCGCCCGCCGGCGTATACAGTGCGGCGGACACGCGGCTCTGATCGATTGAGGAGAATGGTCAACCCATATGCAGGTGATTGGCAAGATACGGCTACGTGATTTTGGCGCGGAACACGATCGCGGTGCTTCCTCGTTGTGGGGTTGGTATCAGCTCGTTTCGTCGACGGCCTGGGAGTCCCCGGAAGTGCTCGCGGAGACGCTCCCCTCCATCGAGTTCCACGGCAATCTGGCGGCGTTCAACATCCGCGGCGGATCCTATTATGCGATCTCCACGGTCGACTTCACTCGTCAGCAGATCTACCTGCGCACCATGCTCATGTACACCGACGCCCGAACGGGCGAATGGAAGAAGATCGATAGCGCGGCACCAGACTCAGCGCATTTCGCAGATCAGTCGTACCAGGACCTGGTCGGCTCATTCCCACTCCGTCCGATCTCGGACGACGACGCGCTGCGCGAGGCGCTTTCCCGTCTGGACGAACTCGTCGCCATCCAGGAGCGTACAGCGGACCTGCAGGACTACCTGGATGTGCTCTCGCTCATCATCAGTGACTACGAATCGCGAAAACTGTCGCTTCCACCCGTGTCCGGCGCGGAGGTGCTCCGCACGCTGATTGCGGAACATCACCTGAGCCAGGCGGAACTGATCCCGCTGCTCGGAAGCAAGGAAAAGACGCTGGCGGTGCTTAACGGCTCCAGGCCGCTGGATCTGCGGCAGGTTACTCGCGCGTGCCGCTATTTCAAACTGCCACCAGAGACGTTTCTGGACCCGGAAGACTTCGAGCCTGAGATACCCCGCGCGGCACGGCGCCGGGGCTAGATCCGGGTCCCGGAGCGACGGAACCACCAGCGGTTCAACAGCACCAGCGCGGCGACGACCAGGATTGCCAGGACAATCTGCCAGATCGAGGCCGTCCCCTCCCGAACCGTGTGAACCACGCCGAAGACATACAAGGCTCCGGCGATCGAAATGATTATGAGCGCCGACCGCAACAGACTGTGCTTGATCAGATCGGACACGGTTGCACACCTTATGTCAAGAACGAGACCTTCACTCGGCCCGGGCGTATTGAATGCCGGGAGTCTACCGAATGTCGAAGACCAGAAGTGTGTCATTGACGCCAAGAAAGGCGCGATCTTCCGAGACCAGCAACACCTGGAGGCCCGGTTCCGCGACGATTTCTTCAATGGTATCGACAAGCTCCGGGCGTTCCGGGTCAGAGATGTCCACCGTGTGGATCGAGTAGCTGATTTCGTCCGTTGTCGCCGCCGTGGCGCCGAGGACAAACAGTCGGCCCGCGCTAACGGAAACACGCACGGCGCGGCCCGGCAGGTCGAACTCGTCGATGACAGCGGGATCACCTTGCTCCGGCCACTCAAGCACCCGAACGCCCAGGTTGCTCGCCGCGACATAGATGCGGTCACCGTCCACAGCGAAATCCAGGTACTTGTCCGGCATAACCGAGGCATCCAGTCGATCGGCGGCATCCATCACGCCGAACTCGACCCGAAACTCGCCAGGACCGTCCGGGTTCGGCACCGTTGCCAGGGATTCCGGTGAGCCGGGCTCGCGTAGATCGTAAACGTGGAAGACGTCGAGCGCCGTGTCGTTGACGTAGAGGAGTCCGTCATTGAGGGTCATTCCAAGCGAGCCGGACGGTTCGCGATCGATGGTCGCTCGTCTCTCCGGACCGGAGTCCGATGTCAGATCGACGATGGCCAGCTCATCGGTGTGATTGACGACAAGGAGACCGTCCTCCCCGGCGAGGTGACGGCTGACACCGGACCCGGTCTCGGCAAACCCGAGCGTCTCCGGCCTCTCCGGGTCAGAGAGATCGGCTATCCAGACGCCGGCTTCATCCTCGCCGTAGACGGGAATGTATGCGGTCCGGTCGATCACGGCGAACGAAATCGGAACCTGACTCGGGAACGGAGATCCGATCGCATTGATCTCCCGTGGAGTCCCGTCATCCTGGAGTTCCATGACGCGGAGCACAACCGTGCGAAACTCACTCTCCAGTTCACGCGTTAGCATGATCAGGTAAGATTCGTCACCGTGCGTTAGGGTCTGGATGCAGCAGATGAGTCCATCTTCCTGCTGCTGGGAGATCAGCGCTCGATGTTCGATGTCTAGTGATCGATCTCGCGTGCCGACGTACGAGTATGCTGCAATGATGAGTACCAATGCCGCGAATAGCACGATGATCTTGGTTCGCAGCGATCGCTCGGGATCGAACCGATCAGTTCCCTCCAGTGGGGAGGATTCTTCACCGGACATGAATTGCGGCTCCTGAACCGAGTCGGCATCGTTTCTGCAACGGCATCACGATACCATCGTATCGGCCTGGTACGCGCTGGCATCATCTGGTTGGGGGACGGGACGTGGACCATCGCATTCTGAACAGCCTCATTGTTGCCGCGGCGGTCTTCCTTGTTGGCCTGGTTGTCCTTGCCATTCTCTATGGCCCGACACCGAATCCCGGGGAATCGGCAAATGACGACGCCGAACCGACGCCCGCAACCGCGGTCAGCACCCCTGAGCCAACGCCGGAGCAGAATGTAAACGCGTCTCCAGCGCCCGCGGAAGCGGATCCCACCCCGACACCCACGGAGGTGCCCACACGCTCGATCGCGGGAGTCGTAGTGGACGCCGAGACGGACGAACCTCTCGGCGGTGTCACCGTCGCCCTGATGCTGAACGACGAGGAAGCAGAATCCGCGACGACAGGAGAAACTGGCGAGTTCGAGTTTCCGAACGCCCCTGACGAGGCGACATTGGTCTTTTCGATGGATGGTTATGTCACGTCGGAAGAGTCGATGCCGGACGAAGGTGACCTTCGTGTGGCACTGGCGTCGTCCCTGCTGGCGGGCCGGATTGTTGATGCAAACGGTGAACCGGTGTTCGATGCGACCGTGGCGAGTGGTGAGGAACTGAGCCGCACCGACCAGGATGGTCATTTTCAACTGGATGGCGATCAGTCGCACGATGAACTGGTGGTGAAAGCGCCCGGCTACTTTGCGCAGACCATACCCGTCTCCGAATTTGAGGGGGAGCTCACCCTGCAGGACAAAGAGATCAAAGGACTGTACGCGACCGCCGGCGCCGTTGCGGACAACGAGCGATTTTCAGGGCTTCTTGATCTGATCGATCGGACCGAGCTCAACGCGATCGTACTCGACATCAAAGACAGCTCCGGCCACGTGTTCCATGACACTGACGTGGAGACCGCACACGAGATCGATGCTGTACTGCCGATGTACAGTCTGGAGTCGGTGATCGACGAGCTGAACGCGCGAGGAATCTATGCCATCGCCCGGATCGTGATATTCGAAGATCCGATCCTGGCCGTCGCCCGTCCCGAGTTGGCCATCCAGGACAGTCAGGAAGGTGGCGTCTGGCGGACGTTCACCGGACTGCCGTGGACCAATCCGTACCGGGAAGAGGTCTGGGACTACAATATCCAATTGATGCATGAGGCCGCAGCAGCGGGTTTCGACGAGGTTCAGCTCGATTACATGCGCTTCCCCACGGATGGACCGCTCAACAGGGCTGACTATGGACAGGAGAGTAACGCCGAAACCCGGGACGGCGCGATCGCTGCGTTCCTCGAGCGCTCTTACGAGGCTCTGGGACCGACAACCACCTACCTCACCGGGGACATCTTCGGGATGACGCTCTGGGATCCGACCGAAGGCGAAATTGGTCAGAACCTGGTGACGGTGGCCGAGCGCCTGGATTATGTCCACCCGATGATCTACCCATCGCATTTCTACGAGGGAGCAATGGGGTTCGAGGTGCCGAACGACCACCCGTACGAGGTCATTCTCCAGAGTCTGGAGCACGGCGTGCAGTACCTGGATGAACATCAACGCGTGAAGCTCCGCCCCTGGCTCCAGGATTTCTCCTACGGGGTCGGGATCGACTACGGCCCGACCGAAGTGCGGGAACAGATCCGCGCTGCCGAAGATTTCGGTGTAAGCGGCTGGATGCTCTGGAACGCGGCCGTGAACTACCATGAGGAGGCGCTCGAATCAGCGCCGTAGCCGTCGCGAAAACTCCGACGCCGGCGAACACCTCCCGAGGTGCGTCGATCCCCATCTCGTCGCCCTGTCTGCCCACGGTTGCGTACGTTCGACGCTCTGCCAACCCCGACTAGTACCTTCGTACCTGTACGTACATGGTGTCCGTGTGCCACAATTGGCGAACGCATGTGACGGCGCTGTCGTCAGTACCGTGTTGCGCTCATTTCGGCCGGAGGGGGACATTCGGTGACTCATCACACAATCAACGGACTCATCACCGGGATCGCGGTTATTTTTCTTGGCGTCATCATCGCGGCTGTGTTGTTTGGTCCGGATTCCGCCACCAGGCTCGGTGTGCCGGGTAGTGACACCGCTGAGGACGTGACCGTCTCGGATGACATGCCGGAGGGTGTCGGAGGCGTCGCCTCCGACACAACGGCAACCCCAACCCCCTCCTGGAGTGCAGCAGGCGTCGTCCTGGACGCGGAGTCCGGTGAACCGATCGAGGGCGCGACGGTG
>SKKR01000526.1 GCA_007123655.1 Thermomicrobiaceae bacterium | reverse complement strand
ATGAGCGAACCGGGTGTCGGTGGCGCCTTTCTCGTGGAGCGTCTGATCCACCTGGTGCCAGCCCACCAGGTCACCCAGCAGGTACGAGGTAGCGTTGTCGCTGATCGTGATTGAGGCGTCGAGCGCCTGCTCGATCGTGACCTGGCTGCCGACTCCCCAGCCGAGCGCGCCGAGTGTCCCGAGGTCCTGCGAGGCATAGAACGAATCGATCGTCACGTACTGTTCGAGTCTCAGCATACCTGTCTCGACTTGCCGCAAGACCTCGTACATGACCGCCGTCTTGTAGAGGCTCGCGCCGTAGAAGGACTGATCAGGGTGGTGCGCCGCCCAGTTCCCGGTGGTCAACTCGTGAACCACGACCCCGTACCCGAACTCCTGTCCATCGAGCGCGGCCTGAATGACACCTGCCAGCTCCCGGTCCTGTTCCTCTGCCCGGTCGACGCAGTCGACGACGTAGGGTGGATCGGGTGGCACAGGCGTTGGTTCGGGTGTTGGTTCCGGAGTTGGCGTCGGCACCGGGGTCGGCGTTGGCTCAGGTGTCGGCGTAGGAGTCGGTTCGGGCGTCGGGGTGGCGGTCGGCGACGGTGTCGGGGATGGTTCCGGAGAAGATGTCGGGGATTCCGGAGTGGGCGTCGACGCAGCGAACTGGTCGGGTGATCGCGGGTTACGTTCTGCCACGCAGGACACGAGCAACACCGTGATGACCAGCAGCACGACCAGTGTCGTCAGTACGCGACGTTTCCGGGACGTTGTCAAGTGTTGATCCCTGCCCTGTGTGTTGCACCCTGAAGAACCGCGAACGGCATGATGATTCGAATCAGAAGCCGTGTCAACTTTCGATCACGGTGCGGGGTCTTCATCCGGAGAATGTGACGTTCGAGACAGAGCGCGGACCGTCTGGACGTACTGGGTGAATGAAGGGGAGTCGGCGCGGTTCAGGATGTCGATCGCCTTCTTCATCAGATTCAGGCGCATCCCGCCGGCAAGCCGCAGGTGCGGTGGTGGAATGTCCGAATCATCCGGCTCGGTGATCCAGGTCGCATCCGGCGTACTGCGGCGGATCACCTCCCCGACGTAGGCGCAGACCGCAAGGGCGACAGGGATCAGTTCGTCCGGGCGGTCGGACCGGTAAACGTCCGAAAGGTCCACGAGCTGCTGGAGCATTCCGTCCAGCCGGGTCAGCGACGCTTCGGAGAAATCAAGCTCCGTGTCGAACTGAGGGCCCATCTGACTGGCAAACCGCTCCGCGGTGCGCTGGAGTTCTTCCGCTTTTGAGCTGATGACGGCCTCCGTCGGTTCCGGGCATTCGACATCCGGCGCGGATTGTACCCGCTGCGCGCATGCTGATGTGTCATGATGGATGCCGTGGCTCGAGCGGTTCCTGGCGTAGATGCGAACGGAGATCAGATGCGGATCGAACGAAGCGTCCTTTCAGCCCCGGGTTCGAACTGGTCAATGATCCAGAAGGCGGTCGCGTCCGAGGCGGACGTCGTGTTGCTCGATCTGGAAGATGCAGTGACCCCGGAAAACAAAGCGGACGCACGGGCGACGGTGACCAGGGCAATGCGCGAGCTTGACTGGGGCGCCAAACCTCGCACCTACCGGATGAACGCGCTGGACACGCCGTACTTCTATCGCGACCTGATCGACATCGTTGAGAACTCGGCCGGCGCGGTTGATCTGATCATTATCCCGAAGGTGAACCGTGCGGAAGATGTCTACGTGGTCGATACGCTGCTGACCCAGATCGAGGCCGGACTCGGCGCGTCCCCCGCGATTCGACTCGAGGCGCAGATCGAATCCGCCGAAGGGTTGGTGAACTGTGATTCGATCGCCCGGAGCAGCGACAGGCTGGAAGCGCTTATCTACGGTCCTGGGGACTACTCGGCGTCCGTGCGCATGCCGTCCAGTTCCATCGGGGTCGCGGATGAGTGGGACGACCTCTACCCCGGGCACCGCTATCAGTATGCGATGCACCGGATACTGGCGGCTGCGCGCGCGGCGGGAATTCGGGTGATCGACGGACCGTACGGAGACTACCGGGACGCTGACGGGCATCGCCGGAGTTGTCTTATCGGCCGCGCGATGGGGTACGACGGCAAGTGGTGCATCCATCCCGGCCAGATCGCCGTGACGAACGAGGTGTTCGGGCCGACGGAAGCAGAGCTCGACTGGGCCCGTCGCGTGATTGCCGCGTACGAAGAGGCGAATCTCGAGGGGCTCGGCGCGGTGTCCCTGGACAACCGGATGATCGATGCCGCAAACATCAGGATGGCAGAGAATACGGTGGAACTTGCGCGTGCGGCCGGTATGCTGGACGAGTGACGGTCAGGCGTTGCCAAGGCGAGACCTTCGCAGGAACCCGGTCATCTCACCGGCGGGCAGTGGTCTGGAGAAGTGAAAACCCTGCACGTGATCGCACCCGAGCTCCCGAAGCACGGATAGTTGCTCGGCCGTTTCGACACCTTCCGCCGTGACGACGAGATCGAGCGTTTCGGCGACGGCGATGACGGACTTGACGATCGCGAGGTCGTGCGGGTTATCGGCGATCTCTGCGACAAACGAGCGATCAATCTTGAGGTAGTCCACCGGGTATCGTTTGAGATACCGCAGTGACGAGAACCCGGTACCGAAATCGTCGATGGCCAGCCGGACACCCAGCGCCCGGAGACTGGCGAGCGTGGACATGGTGGACTCGTCATCGCCGAGCACATGACTCTCCGTAATCTCTAGTGTGAGATGTTCGGCTGGGAGGCCGGTGGCGTCAAGTACCTCGACAATCTCATCGTACAGGCCCGGGTGGCCGTACTGAACGGACGACAGGTTCACCGCCAGCCGCAGGCCGCCGGCGCTGAGTTCCTTTCGCCAGCGCATAATCTGGCCGGCGGCGTTCTCGAGCGTCCACCGGCCGATCTGCCGGATCAATCCCGTCTGCTCGGCAACTCCGATGAACTCGTTCGGTTCAACCAGTCCATACTCCGGATGCTCCCAGCGGATGAGTGCTTCAAGCTCGACGATCTCGCCGCTCCGCAGGTCAATAATCGGTTGAAAGTGAATGACGAACTCTTCGTTCTCGTAGGCTTTCCGAAGCGCGACCTCGGTGTTCATGCGTTCCCAGATGCTGGAACTCATCCTGGGTTCAAACACGGAGATCGTGTTCTTGCCACGGTGCTTGGCGTCATACATCGCAAGGTCCGCTGCGGTGAGGAAATGCTCCGGGTCATCGGCATCGCCAGGACCGCCGATAGCGATCCCGATGCTTGCGCCGACGACGAGTTCACGACCGCCGATCGAGACCGGATTATGGAGACACTCCATGATCTTCCAGGCCAGGCGTTCCGGTTCCGCGGCATCGGGAATGTCCTCCTGGAGCACGGTGAACTCGTCTCCGCCGAGTCGTGCAACCGTCGCCCCGGGCGGAAGCATGGTGCTCAACCGGGTGGCAATCGTCCGCAGGAGGACGTCGCCCGCGGCGTGGCCCAGTGTGTCGTTGACGACTTTGAAGTCGTCAATGTCGAAGAAGATGACCGCGAAGCTGGATGGTTCAGCGGATGTTCGCTGGCTGGTCAGCTCGCGCAGCCGGTCGATGAACCAGGTGCGGTTGCGGAGTCCGGTGACCGGGTCGAGATAGGCCTGTTGCTCGAGATGCTGTTCGAGCCGCTTCAGCTCGGATATGTCGATCGTGATCCCGATCCGGTACAGCTCGTTCCCTTCGGCGTCGTTGACGACTCTGCTCCGATTCTGCACCCAGACGAGCGAACCATCCCGGGCGAACATGCGGTACTCCTCGTCGAAGTCTCCGCCGGTGGTGGCGGCGCGCCTGCGCGCCCGGGCGATGCGCTCCCGGTCATCCGGATGCAACACGTTGGTTGTGAGAGTCGGGTCCGCCAGCCACTCTTCCTGGGTGTAGCCGAGCAGCCACTCGATCTGAGGACTGATGAACAGCGGCTGGTTGTCACCACCACTTGAATTGATGAACGTGACGGCGGGCATCTCGTTGACGAGTGTCTGGAGTCGCGATTCCGCGGCGAGCCGCGCCTGGTCCGAGGCTTTACGCCGCCGGATGTCGGTGAATATGACGAGCGCGCCGGATATCGAGCCGGACCCGTATACGGGCTGGGCGATCAGGTTGACGGGAACGATCGTCCGGTCCTTCCGCCAGACGATGTCCTCCTCAGATTCACGCCGCTGACCTGATTCGAGCGCCTGCGCGACCGCACAGTTCGAGTCATCCACCGGGTTCCCGTTTCGGTCACTGTGATGGAATGTTGCGTGGAAGGCGCGTCCGGCGAGTTCACGGTTGTCCCAGCCGAGCAGGTCACTGGCGGATCTGTTCAAAAACTGGCACCTGCCCGTTGCGTCGACGAAAATGACCCCTTCCGCCATCCCATCGAATAACGCAACGTGAAGTTCGCGGAGGTGGGCCAGTTCGGCGGACAGTTCGTCCAGACGGTCGATCGCGTCCTGGTGGTCCGCCGGTTGGCTTCCGGGGTGAATCCGCTCGCTCGGGGCGAGCCCTGACATACCGGTGAATTGTGTTTCCTTGTCCCACATGCGTATGTCCCGCCGCCGATTTCGATTCGTCGAACTCGGGATCCCAAACGATCGAAGCGTACGCGGTTCCGTGCAGGTCCTTCACCTTCAGGTCGAAATCGCGTCCGAGTCCCCTGCCGGATCCAGTTCGCTTTCCGGCTGCCAAAACCGCTGCCGCACATTCGGGGACTGCTCAATAAGCTCACCCATTTGCTCGGAGGGCAATGGATGGGAAAACAGGAACCCCTGTCCGAAGTTACAGCCGAGTTCCTGCAGGAGATTCAACTGTTCAACGGTCTCGATACCCTCCGCGGTAACCGTCAGTTTCATCGCATGAGAAGCCGCCATCACGGCCTGAACGATGCTGGTGTCTTCCGAATCGTGACCGAGCCCGGCAATGAACGACTGGTCAATCTTGATGTTGTCTATCGGGAAGCGCCGAAGGTAGCTCAGCGCGGAAAACCCGGTTCCGAAGTCATCGAGGGCCAGCTGCACTCCGACGTCCTTCAGCCGCTGCAATGTCTCCAGCGTTAAAGGCGAATCGTCCATCGCGATGCTCTCGGTAATTTCCAGCGTAATAAGGGTCGGATCGAACTGGGTGCTTTCCAGTGATCGAGTCAGCTCGTCAATCAACCGCGGGTGCTGATACTGCTTGGACGAAAGGTTGAGACTCAGCCGAAGCGGGACGCGGTCGCTGAACCGTTCCTGCCACGCATGAAGCTGCGTGGACGCTTCGCGGATGACCCATCGACCGAGCGGCAGAATCAGTCCGGATTGCTCTGCGATGCTGATGAACTGATCTGGAGCGAGGAAGCCACGCTCCGGATGGTTCCAGCGAACGAGCGCTTCAACCCCGGTGAGATCGCCGGTTTGCAGGTCAAAGATCGGCTGATAGTAGACCTGGAACTCGCCTCGCGGGATACCCCGGCGCATTTCGGTTTCCACCGTCAGGCGCAACCAGGCGCGGGAATTCATGCCCGGTTCGAACATGGCATACCGGTTCTTGCCGGAGTTCTTGGCTTCATACATCGCCATGTCGGCGTTGCGCAGAATGTCGTCGGAACTCGGAGAAGCGCTGTCGCCAATGGCAATTCCAACACTGGTTGTGGCGTAGACCTCGTGTCCGTCAATGATGAACGGGTGATCGAGCACTTGCGCGATGCGCTCGGCAATGATCACTGCGTCGTGCTCGCCATCGATATGCTCCAGCAGCAGCGTGAACTCATCACCGCCGAGACGGGCGATCAGGT
>SKKR01000114.1 GCA_007123655.1 Thermomicrobiaceae bacterium | reverse complement strand
CGCTGGGCGAACACGGGCTGATCGAGTCGATGAAGCCAGGGAGTCTCTTGATCGACATGAGCACAATCGACCCGTCCACATCGGTCCGGATCGATACGATGCTTCGGGCACGGGGATCCAGTGCGCTCGATGCACCGGTCAGCGGGGGCGACAAAGGCGCGATCGACGGAACGCTGAGCATCATGGTTGGCGGCTCTCCTGAGGACTTTTCACGGGCGCGCCCGGTCTTCCAGGCGCTCGGCGAAACGATCACATACTGCGGGGAATCCGGCGCCGGGCAGGTGGTCAAAGCGTGCAATCAGATCGTGGTGGGGATCTGCTATCAGGCGGTGAGCGAAGCGCTCGTGCTTGGATCGAAATCGGGCGTCAAGCCGGACAGAATCATCCAGGTTCTGCAAGGCGGACTGGCGCAGACAGCAGTCTTGCGGCTCCGGGGCGAGTCGATGCTCCGCCATAACTTCGAGCCTGGTGGCCGCGCCGAACTTCACTGGAAAGACCTGGGCATTGTTCTGGACACCGCCAGGGAACTAGGAGTGTCGCTGCCGGTCACGTCGTTCGTTCGGGAGCGTTATGAAATGCTCCAGGCCCGCGATGCAGGGCATCTGGACCATTCGGCACTGCTAACGCTGGTCGAAGAAGACGCACAGCACCGGATCTGAGTATCGAGGCTCAATGAGGAGCCTGGTGTAGCGGAAAGGATGCGCAATGGGGGAACGAATCGGATTCGTCGGACTCGGAATCATGGGGAAGCCCATGGTGCGCAATCTCGTCAAGGACGGCTGGGAGGTCGTCGTTCACAATCGCAGCCGCGGCGCGGTCGACGAACTCTCTGGTGAGTCGAACAACGTGATCCCCGCGGGCAGTCCGCGGGAAGTCGCGGACCAGGTCAGCATGGTCGTGACGATGCTGCCGGACTCTCCGGACGTCGAGGACGTCGTGTTCGGTGAGAACGGCCTGCTCGAGGGGATGAATCAGGGAGATTTGCTTGTCGACATGAGCACCATCGCTCCGGCGACGTCGATCTCGGTGAATGAAGCGCTGTCAGAACGGGGTGCGAGCGCGCTCGATGCACCCGTCAGCGGCGGAGATAAGGGAGCGATCGCCGGGACCTTGAGCATCATGGTTGGCGGCACTGAGGCCGACTTCAAGCGGGCCCATCCGATGTTCGAGGTCGTGGGTCAGACGATCGTGCACTGTGGAGAAGCCGGGGCGGGACAGATCGTGAAAGCCTGCAATCAGGTGGTCGTGGCGATCGCCTACGAAGCGGTCAGCGAAGCGCTCGTGCTCGGATCGAAAGCCGGGGTCGACCCGGAGAAGATCATCCAGGTGCTCAACGGCGGCCTGGCACAGACAAAAGTGCTCGAGATGCGCGGTCCGACGATGATCGAGCACAACTTTGACCCGGGGTTCCGGATCAACCTGCATCGTAAAGACCTGGGGATCGCGATGTCCACCGGCAAGGAAAACAACGTTCCGCTCCCGGTGACGTCCATCGTCAGTCAGATGTATGAGCAGCTTGTGGCCAACGGACACGGCGATCTCGACCACTCGGCCATGCTGAAGGTCCTTGAAGCCGCGGCGAATCATGAGGTGAGCAAGCATTAGCTTCATTACTCGCGAGGATTTCGATCGTCGCGATCGACCGGAGGATCGAGTGCGAGAGAATACGGCCAAAACCAGAATGACGCAGGGCGAGCCGGCGTTCGGCTACTCCATGGGGATGGGTTCACCGCTCGCGGCGGAAGCGCTCGCCAACTGCGGGATCGACTTCATTCTGCTGGATACCCAGCACGGGTCGTGGGGACAGGACACGACCAATCTGGCGCTCATGGCAATGAGGAATTCATCGGCGATCCCAATGGCCAGGGTAGCCCGGAACGACTACACCTTGATCGGCCGCCTGCTCGACGAGGGAGCTATGGGTATTGTCGTTCCCATGGTTGAGACCCCGGACGACGCCCGGCGAGCGGCGGACGCCTGCCGAATACCGCCGATAGGCAAACGCTCCTGGGGCTGGGGCGGTGCGATTCGCTATGGATCCGACTATCCGGACTGGATCAATGACCAGATCTTCGTCGCCGTGCAGCTCGAAAGTATCACCGCGGTAGACAACGCGGAAGCGATCATGGCGGTGGACGGCGTGGACGGATGCTGGGCGGGTCCAGCCGACCTTGCACTGTCAATGGGCATCGACCCGCGGCGCGCTGGTGAGGATGACCGCCACGCGAAAGCGCTTGAAAAAGTTGTCCAGGCGTGTCAGGACACCGGGAAGATCCCCGGGCTCGCCTGCCCGACCCCTGAAGACGCTCACCGACGCGCCGAACAGGGATTCCAGTATCTTACCGCTGGTGGTGACCTGGGATTCATGCTCGCTGGCGCTACCGCGGGCTTGAAGACACTCGGTCGATAGATGTGAACGACGGGACGGAACGGGTCCCCAATCGTCTTGCCCGTTCCGTCAGCTTTCCGTCGACATGCTAGTATCCGAGGCGTTTGTCGATCACGTTGATCAGCGGCTCCCCCGCCAGGTAGCGAGTGAGGTTCAACCTCAGATAGTTCGTGACTTCCCGAAAGGTCTGCTCGGATGTTCCGCAGCAGTGCGGCGTGAGCATCAAATTCGGCGCTTCCCAGAGCGGATCGCCCTCAGGCAGCGGCTCGACCGCGGTGACATCGAGTCCGGCTCCGGCAAGCTTGCCGGAGCGAAGCGCTTCAGCCAGCGCGATTTCGTTGATGATTCCTCCACGGGAGATCGCGACGAGGTAGCTTCCATCGGGCATCATGTCGATCTCACTGGCGCCGATCATGTCGATCGTCTCGCTGGTGTATGGCGCTGTCACGACGACGACATCGGACTGCCGGAGCAGATCCGACAGCCGGTTGAGTCGCCAGACGCTGCTCACGAACTCCAGTCTCGAGACCTCGCGGGCGTCTACGGCAATGACCGTCATCCGCATTGCGCTGGCAACCCGAGCGATCGCTGTACCGATTTGCCCCAATCCAATGATGCCCATTGTCCGCCCCGAAAGACCCATGGGCTTGAACTCCAGCGGTTGTGCCCATCGCTTCTCCTGCTGGGCACGATTCAGATGCGTGAATCCGCGTGTCAGCGACACGAGCATGCCGATCGTGTGTTCCGCGATCGTCGAGGCGTGCCCACCGGACGTGTTCGTCACTATCACATCACTCTCGACGAGTTCCGGGACATGCGTCACCCAGTCGACGCCGGCGCTGTGTGAGTGCACCCACTTGAGATTTTTCGCGGCGCGAAATGATTCCTTGTCCACGTGTCCGTAGACGATCTCCGCGTCGACGATGCCGGCAAGCTTCGATTCCGGGGTCTTCCCATCCACCCATTCGATTGACGGAAACTCCGCCTTGACCTCTTCCAGTCCGTCCGGATCCCACCCATTCGCGACCAGCAGCTTCATCGACGCGCTCCCCTTCTCGGTACCGGTTTCGTCTGGTCTTGCAGTGTGTTGCTTCATCATCTAAACCCAACGACGGGAGATTGACAACTCCAGCATGTCAACCGAATGGCAGGTTGGTGGCATCCGGATTGCACCGAGGCTGCCTTGATAGTGACCAGGCACCCAGGCTCCCACCCTTCCCGGCAACGGTCCTGGTCACTATTCCTTGAACGAATCCACGTTGCCGTGACGGGCAGGACGATCAGATCGTCAAACCAACCCGTGATCTTGTAGATCCGGCGCAGCATGAGACTTGCCGACAACAACGCGCTTCTCGAGGCGGTTCATGCGGCATCTGATTGACGGCGATCCCGCGTCGAACAAAGGCGGCTGGCAACAGGGTGATCGGACCAGAAGCGGGCGCGGCACCATTGTTTCGCGTCTTCAATCCTGTCCGGCAGGGAGAGACGCATGATCCCAGCAGGGAGTTCGTCAAGCGATCGCTGCCGGAACTAGGGCACTTTCCTGAACGCGTCATTCATCGACCTTGGGAGGCACCGACGGAGGTTCTGAAGCCGGCCAGGTGTGTCATCGGCAGAGACTATCCAGAACCGATCGTTCATCACCAGGACGCGCGAAAACGCGCGTTTGCGACCTTCCGGGATGCGCAGTCCGAATTGTTCCAGCGGGCGAGACGGTATTGGACGAGTTCTCAAAATTCGGATTGTTGATCGCCGGTTCGTCAGATAACGCGACGCGCTAGGTGCAGTCGCTCGTGTCGCCCAGTCCGGGAATCAGGTCCAGCGGTGACGCAAACCATCCCCTGTCATCGAGCGAACGGTTCATACGATACACGTGCCGGAGCAGGCGGGCACCATCCCCAATCAAGCCAAGCCGGTCACCTTCTTCGTCCGGACGCACATGATGAAACTGTTCGATCAACGTAAGATGAATTGGCGTTACGTCATGCGCTTCCCGGTAGAAGCGAACCGACTCGCTATAGGGCAGGACGTGATCGTGCTTGTCATGGAGAAGCAATGTCTCCGACACCAGCCGGTCGCGCCCGCTGGACGGTGAAATAAGATCGAGGTACTGAACCAGTTCGTCGGGAAGATTGCTCTCCAGTTCGTCAATCCGTTCCGGATCACGGTTGACCAGTAACTCCGCCAGGGCCCGTCCCTCACTGGAAAGTTCGTCGGACACCTCCTGTGTGTCGTTCCCGAACATCTCCCAGAGAATCAGCCGGTCATCTGAGGGCATCAGGCGCACAATGCTGTTTCGCGTTGCGCGGAACGTGGTGCTCGAGGGCTCCCAGGCGTGCCACTCGCCATCGACCTCGAAGGCGCCGACCGCCATCTGAGAGAGCAGTCGAGTCGCGTCATAGTAGCCGCCGAGCGAGTGCACCATGGCCACATCTTCGTTGATCGACGGCTCCTGAGCGGCGTTGACGACGATCGATCCACCTACACTTATCCCGAACATGCCTACCCGCTCGGCGTCGATCTCCGGGTGTGCCTGCATGTACCTGAACGCCGATGCCGCTCGAAGGTGTTCTTCCGCGTCAACTCGATAGGCGATCATTTCATCCGAGATCGGAATCAGTACCGCGATTCCGTTACGGGCGAACGCGCGGGAGACCCGGTCCAGGTGGGAGTCCTGATGCTCCGGGCCGAGACCAATGTACATCACCAGCCCGGCGTGGCACCCGGTTTCTCCCGGGCTGTAGAGGTAGGCGCCTTCCACTCCGTCCTCATGGGGGAAGAAGACGAGTGTCCGCTCCGGTTCCGACGAAAACCAGCGAGACGGATACGCCGGCAGATCCGGGAAGATCTCCAGAAGAAAGCCGGCACTCGTTAGTCCTGCCCGCACGTGTGCGCTACTCGCGAGGACCACCAGAAGCAAAAACAGGCCCGCAAGCGCCACCAGCCAGCGGCGCTGATACCAGCGCCGGGAGCCTGCACGTTCCGTTCCGGTGTCGTCCCTGTCCGCTGCCGTCATCGGCACGCCAACCTGCGATATTGTGATCGGATCGCCCCTTTACTAGCCTACCGCACGATCTGACAACCGGGCATTGAAGAAATGCCGCGTTTCGCAAGTTCGCTTCAAGGCGCTGGAAAACACGTTGCCGGATCGGTGGACGCTTACTCGACGTCGTGCGTTCCCGCGAACGTTCTGGACCGTCCAGATGACCGCTCGGAACAAGATACACCCGCATCGGAGACGTGGTATTGTCTGCGACAGGCTCGACTAGCGCTCGCGAGAGGTGGTGTGGAGAGATGCCAGACGAAAACCAGCCAGCACGCGATCCCGCCCGGCTCAACCAGATCGGCGTGCTCACCCGCCGCGAGATCGAAGCGCGAGTGCTCGAACCGATTCTGGAATCG
>SKKR01000427.1 GCA_007123655.1 Thermomicrobiaceae bacterium | reverse complement strand
TCCAGAAGCGGTTCGGGGCGACCAGTCCCTGGTCCTCAAGCCGGCGCAGTTCGCGATCTGTAACCCTGGCCATTGCCAGTGCCTCAGAGCGCTTGAAGAACATCTGCCTTCCTGACTTCCCTCATTCCTCCCGTGACGCGAGCCACATCGGTGACGGGCGGAATCCCCGCAACCCGGAACGAATGCGCCGCGCTTCCTCCCGGTCCACGATCTCCGCCTGCACGAAGCCGGGAGAGAGCCGCCCAACATGCTCGCTCATCGCATCAACCAGCGCCTGATCGAGCGCGTCCAGGAGCGAGCCCAGCGCGGCCGTCTTTCGCTCACTATACACCACGAGCCGGATGACATCAGAGAGTCCGACTTCCGGCGGCTCCATCTCTTCCGCCTCGGGGACGTTGTGTTCCAGAAACACCGACCGTACCGAATCATCAGCCCGCACGATCAGCCAGGCAATCTGCCCGGCAAGCTCATGCCGCAGATGTTCGATTGCGTCCATATCACCGGACTGAATCCGCATGACGGTCTCGGCCGGTGACTCCAGATCCATTCTGCCGGTAGTTACCGCAATCGATCCGGCGACGATGCTCCGGCATGCGTACGCCAGATCCTCGGTTGTGGTTCGGTCCGCGTATTGTACCTGCGCCATAGTTCAACTCCAGTGTGCTACATGGGGCTCCAGCGAAGGCTTACCGCTCGCGCAACCCGTTCAACTGCTATAACGTATGCCGCCTGCCGCAATGAGATCTTGCGGCGCTCGGACTCCGATACGACCGCTTCGAATGCATCCCGCATTCGGGCATCCAGTTGCGTCCGGACGCTATCCAGTGTCCAGCGGTTGCCCTGCAGCCCCTGGAGCCATTCGAAGTAGGAGACGACGACGCCTCCGGCGTTTGCCAGAATGTCCGGGGCCACGAGAATTCCACGCTCGTCCAGGATCCGGTCGCCTTCGGCCGTCGTCGGGCCGTTAGCCCCTTCGACGATGATCTTGGCGTTGATCTGAGGCGCGGTTTCGGCGGTAATGACGCCTTCCAGCGCCGCGGGAATCAGGACATCGCACTCCAGGGAAAGCATCTCCTCGCCGGAGATCCGTTGCGCATCCTCGCCACCGTATTCCCGGAGCAGTTTCGGCGGCTGACACTGAATACTCTGGGCGATTCTCGGGATGTCCAGGCCGTCTGGGTTGTAGAGTCCTCCGCTAACATCCGAGATCCCGATGACCTTCACGCCGAGTTCGTGCAGGCGCTTGGCCGCTTCACTGCCAACCTTTCCGAACCCCTGAATCACGACGCGGGCGTTCCTCGGTTTGATCCACTGGCGCTCAAGCATCGCCACCGTGATCAGCGCAACCCCGCGACCGGTCGACTCCCCGCGGCCAGGAATCCCGCCGAGCGCGATCGGCTTACCGGTGACCACAGACGGATCGTGTTTGCCAGTCCGGCGCTCATACTCATCGAGGAACCAGGCCATCATGCGCTCATCAGTGTTCACGTCCGGCGCCGGGACGTCTTCCCTCGAGCCGATCATCGGCGTCAGGGCGTTCGCGAACGCGCGCGTGATCCGGGCGAGTTCACCGGTGGAAAGCACCGATGGGTCGCACACAACCCCACCCTTCGCACCGCCGAACGGCAGATCAAGCAGCGCGCACTTCCAGGTCATCAGGGCGGCCAGGCCGCGAACCTCGTCCAGATCTGAATCGGGGTGAAACCGCATGCCACCCTTGCCCGGTCCGAGTACACGGGAATGCTGCACTCGATAGCCGGTGAATGCTTCGACTCGTCCGTCATCCAGTTCGACGGGAAGTGTCACAGTTATTTCACGCTCCGGCTGATCCAGCAGATTAAAGAGTGAACGGCCGATCTCAAGCGTCTCGGCCGCGTCTCGCACGTTTTGCTGGCTGTCACGAAGCAGAACGGATCCTTGCTTCGCATCAACTACCCTCGTTGTCGTCGTCCTCGGTTCTATGGTCGTTGCCACGTTCTGTCTACCTCTCCTGAGCGACCTGTCATCTTGGATCGAGTCCGACTTGTTGCTGTGTCAAGTGTGCTGGAGGCGGCGTGAGAAACCGGTGAGAACCGGGTGGGTTAGCGTGAGAATGTCATGAGAGAGTTGGCCGCGCGCGAACGTGGAGAGTGATCGAAGGCCTGTCAGGAACCGTCCGAGAGGAAGTAACCGATGCCGGCGCGGTTCAGAATGAACCGGGGACGCTCCGGATCAGGCTCAATCTTCCTGCGAAGGTAGCGGATGTAGGTGCGGAGGTACTCGATTTCGTCACTGTATTCCGGTCCCCAGACCTGCGAAAGGAGACTCCGGTGAGGCACCACCTGGCCAGCATGCTGCGCCAGAGTGAAGAGCAACCGATACTCTGTCGGCGTCAGGTTGATCTCGCTGTCTCCTACCGTTACCCGATAGGTTGCCTGATTGATGATCAGATCGCCGATCTCAATCAGGCCGGTGCTCTCATCAGCGCCACGGCTGCGTCGGAGAATGGCACTGACCCGTGCGAGCAGTTCCCTGGCACTAAACGGCTTGGTTACATAATCGTCCGCGCCGAGCGAAAAACCGCGCAGCTTGTCCTGTTCCTGTGCCCGGGCAGTCAGCATGATGATCGGAACGGTTGAGAACTCCCGCACCCGCCGGCAGACTTCGAAGCCGTCGATCGCCCCCGGCAGCAGGAGATCCAGAATGATCAGATCGGGCTGCTCCAGCGCTGCCTGCTCGACCGCCGTCTGTCCGTCCCTCGCCACAACGACGTGATGACCGGTCGACGCCAGCAGAGTCTCTATCAGTCGCACGAGCCGTGGCTCGTCTTCGACGACAAGAACCGTCGCCGGTTCGTCACGCGTTGACGTGTCATCAGTCTTCATGTCGGCTGACACCTGATTCCCTGATGATCGGCAATGTGAACGACAGCGTCGTGCCGTGGTCGACTGTGCTCTCCGCCCAGATTCTCCCACCGTGCGCGCGAACAAGCGCGTCCGCGATGGGAAGGCCAAGCCCGGTTCCGCTCACCCCGAGCGCTCTCCGCTGCTCGGTCCGGAAAAATCGTTCGAAAAGCTTGTTCAGATGCTCAGGCGCGATCCCGATACCCTGATCAGACACCTGAACCAGCAGTTCGTCGTTGATCCGACGACACCGGACGACGATGAGACCGCCATCGGGAGAATACTTGATCGCATTGTCGATCAGATTGATCAACACCTGCTGAACCCGGTCTTCATCGGCAAACACCGGGACCAGATCATCAGTGAATGACGTTATTATCCGGTGGCGGTCGGTCCGTCGCGACATCGTGTCCGTGGTCTTCCTGATAAGAGGAGGCATGGAAACCGGTTCGCGCTGCAACTCGAGCGCTCCAGCTTCGATAACCGTGGAATCGAGCAGATGCGTCACCATCTGATTCAGGCGGTCACTTTCTTCATCGATCGCCTGGAGAAACTCCCGCAACGTATCACTGTCGAGTTCGAGTTCTTCGAGAAGCAGCGCGGAGGCATATCCCTTGATCGAGGCGAGTGGCGTCCGCATCTCGTGGGCGAGCATCCCGATCATATCGAAGCGGACTTCCGCGGCCTCGGCCCTGGCCTGTTCGCGGGCCAGATCCGATTCGATCCGGCTCGCAAGCGCGACACCGGCCAGCCGGGCGATTTCCCCCAGATCGGCTTCCTGCCGGGCATTCAGTTCGAACATCGGGTCACTGGAGCAGATCAGAACAGTTCCCAGAACTTCACCGGCTTCTCGGAGCGGAATGCAGAGGACCTGGTGACCGTCAGGATTGGGTGTCTCCCGTTCGATGCTGTCGCGAAAGAACAGGCACCACGACCGCGACGGCAGCGCACTCGCGAATGCCTTCGGTATCAAGTCTTCGAGTTCATCCGCCGTGACAGCCTGCAGTAGTGTCTGACTCGCCTCGAGCAACGATTCTCGCGACATCCTGTCCAGCACCGTTCCGCTCGATCCCTCGATCAAGGGGTCTAACCGGATGATACGCTAACTTCAATGGGTTACGCGGAAGCGGAGCGACATGATCAGGACACTGAGACCGGGTTTGAGATGTGTTGAGGTGCCGAACGGCGACGTCATGGACGACCCGACCAACATGTTCATCATCGGCGAGAACCCCGTTGTGCTCATCGATCCAGGATCAATGCCAGGGCTCGACACCGTGGTGGACACGCTGAACGGACTCGGGAATCCAGTCGTTTCCGAGATCTGGCTGACTCATGTGCACATTGACCACGGTGAGAGCGCGAACGAGGTCAGGAGACATACCGGCGCGCCGATCCGCTTTCATGAACTCGAGCTTCCCGAGCTCCACGCAACTCCGCACGACATCGAACTCGACGGTCCGATTGCGACTGGCGAAATCCTGAAGCACACCGGATATGCGTTCGAAGCGGTGCTCACGCCCGGACACGCGGCGGGACACCTCTCGTTCGTCGAGACGAGCGAGAACTTCGCGATCGTTGGCGACCTCGTGACCGGATGGGGGTCGTCCGCCATATTCCCGCCCTGGGGTGACCTTGCCGACTACATTGATTCGCTCCAGTTGATGGCCCGGCGCGGATCGAACCCCCTGTATCCGAGCCACGGCGAACCCGTGGAAAACGGGCCCGAGGCCCTGCAACGCTTCGTGCATCGCAGGCTGGAACGAGAGAGACAGATCCTGGAGATCCTGAACAGTGACCCACTGCCGGCTGAAAAGATCCGGGATCAGCTCTACGGCGAACTTCCGCAGGATCTCATCAACGACGTAACGGGGAACGTTATCCTGCATCTGGAGAAGCTGGAACGGCAACTGGAGGTACAGCGGATCGACGCGGAGGGATCGGTGCTGTACCGGCGATGTTGAGCAGATCTCGATCGCACGAGAGGAGTAACGCTGGATGACGCGAATACGCCAGATCGACGCGTTCACAGACAGTCCGTTCAGCGGAAACCCCGCCGGTGTCTGTATCCTGGACGCTCCGGCGGACCCGGGCTGGATGCAGAACGTCGCCGCCGAGATGAACGTCTCCGAGACTGCATTTCTCTGGCCGGAGCAAGGAGGCTTTCGATTGCGGTGGTTCACGCCGAGCACGGAAGTCGACCTGTGCGGACACGCCACGCTCGCCAGCGCCCACGCACTCTGGGAATCAGGCACGCTGCCGGGTGACCAGAAGGCAATCTTCTATACGAAAAGCGGAGTCCTGTCCGCCGAGCGCGATGGCGAGGAGATCCGGCTGGACTTCCCGTCCGAACCCCCTGAAGCTCAACTTAAGGGTTCTACATTTGAAGCCGCCATCGGAACGAGCGCCGTCAACGCCGCCCGAAACCGCTTCGACGTCCTTGTCCAACTTGATTCGGCGGACGCGGTCCGAAACCTCCAGCCGGATCTAGCGGCAATACAGAGGATGGAATGTCGGGGAATGATCGTTACCGCTTTGTCTGATGACCCGGCCTACGATTTTGTCTCGAGGTTCTTCGCGCCGGCATCCGGTATCGACGAGGACCCGGTCACCGGCTCGGCACACTGCTTTCTCGGGCCGTATTGGGCGGAAAGACTCGGAAAGGAAGCGTTAACTGGCTACCAGGCCTCGCGACGCGGCGGGGTCGTGCGGGTTGAACTGCACGGCGACCGTGTCAGGCTTGGCGGGCAGGCGGTAACCGTTCTCGATGCTGAGTTGCTGGCCTAACCGCCGACTCTGCGCAGGTGTAATGCGTCGGTGTGTCCCGGTTCGTTGTGAAACACCAGGCTGCCCACGAACAACGCATAATCGCCCGGTCGCGCTTCACCCGCTTTGACCAGTTCGCTGGTCATTTGCTCCATCAGCTCTTCGGTAC
>SKKR01000193.1 GCA_007123655.1 Thermomicrobiaceae bacterium | reverse complement strand
GTAGATTCGACGCGCGGCGATGGAGTAACAGCGTTCATGGAAGCAATCATCGCCAGGGGAATTCAGATTCTGATCGCGCTTGGAGGAGCGTATTTTCTTACGCTCTGGTTTGCGATTGTCGTCTGGACGTTTCAGGATATTCAGGCGCGGAGCCGAAGCGTAGTTGCGCAGATCTTCTCGACGCTCGTCGTCATGATTTTCTCGATCCCGGGTCTGATCATCTATATGGTGCTTCGCCCGCGGTACACGCTTGACGATGCCTTCCAGCGTTCCCTCGAGGAAGAGTATCTGATGCAGGACCTGGAAGAACTGCCGCTCTGCCCCACGTGTCAGCAATACGTTGAGGATGAATGGGTATTCTGCCCGAATTGCCGCACGGAGTTGCGCGACAACTGCATCGCTTGCGACAGGCTCATTGACCTCCGCTGGGAGATCTGTCCCTTCTGCGGGACTGAGCAGTACGAAGACGTGGAAGTGGCACCTCTGGCTCAGCCTGGATATCCCATCATCACGCCGTCACCACAGTATCTGGGACAACCGCAGCTTTCCCGGACACAGCTCCATCAGATCAACAATGGGGACGCGCAGACAAGGCCGATCATTCCGGCCACGGTTCGCGTGGACCTCCAGAGCGGGGACGTGCTTACCGAGTCGGTTCCGGAGTTCCCCGTTTCACCGGACTGGCGTCCGTATGATCGCCTGGACGCCCCGAGACGTGTGTCGCTCGACGGAAATGGTACCCGGACTGTCGAGGGCGACGGAGCTATGATTTCAGAAAACCTTGCCGGCGCGTCCGATGAGGAGCAGCCACGAGATCAAGATCCTGGCGGGAAGAACGATTCTGAGCCAGTCGCCCATGCGGCCATCACTGAGCACGGGGACGTGGCCCCGGTAAACCGCAATGAACCCGTCGATGCCGATCAGTCCGCGCCTGCGCCTGACGCGTCCAATTCCGGAAGCACACAGAAGTCTCGCCGCCGCAAGCGGTCCGGCAAGCAGAAATCGACCTCCAAGCGCTCAACTTCCGAGTAGCCGCCTCCCCAGGCATTCGGTCGCCACTCCTTCAGTACGCGAACGTGAAGAAAACTACGGGAGTAGCAGACGAAGGGCAATCGATGCTCCGCGTCGGAACAGTGGTGAGCCTGGCCACCGGGACTCGCCCGCCAGGAGGTCTTGGAGCGCTTCCTCGACGTTCGGATACTGGAACGTGAAACCGACCTGCCTCAGGCGCTCCGGTACGCCAAACTGCCCGAGCAGGATCGTGTCGGCCACCTCACCCAGCGCGAACCGCATCACCGGGGCCGGGACTGGGAGGAACGATGGACGCCGCATCACTCGCCCGATCGCATCGGCGAATTCCTTGTTCGATACTGGTCGCGGGGCACACAGGTTGACCGGTCCTGCAATCTCTGTGTTTCGAATGAGGAATCGAATTCCAGCCACTTCATCCGCAAGGTGGATCCAGGAAAGACCCTGATCACCTGATCCGGTTCGGCCGCCTGCGAACATGTGAAACGGCATCGCGATGGGAGGCAGAGCACCCTCGTACGTGTTGAGCACCGGCCCGGAACGGATGATTACCCGGCGTGCTCCCATCTGTTCGGCCTCCGCGGTGGTGTTTTCCCATTCGACACAGACCCGGGCGAGAAAGTCGTCCCCGGGCGGTTCGGATTCATCGACAAACGTGTCCGTTCGGTGACCGTAATAGTTGATGCCGGAAGCCTGAACGAGGGTTGGCGGGACATGCCCGGACTGGCGCATGCCGTCGAGAACGGCGTTACCCGCATTGACGCGGCTCTCGCGGATCAACTGCTTGCGCGATTCCGTCCATCGGCCGCCGCTCAGATTCGACCCAGCCAGGTTGATCAGGACATCCGCATCCCTGAGTTCATCGCTCCATCCCTCACCTGATCTGGCGTCCCACTGGACGATGCGGACCTCGTCGGGCAGACCGGACGGCTTGTCCGGAGATCTCGAGAGGATGACGACGTCGTCTCCGTCCTCCACCAGTTGCCGGCTTAGCGGCGTTCCGACTAACCCGGTTCCGCCGGTGATTATGACTTTCATCCCGTGTTGACCCTTCCGGTGAATGTTGCTCGAAGACGGCCACGCCACTGCGGCGTACATTGGGCGAACAGGCGATCACGTTGCTCGACACGTGCAGCGCGTCGCGGATGTTCACGATCGGTCGCTGCCGAGTGACGGGACCGCCTGTGGGCGGATCATGTAGTTGAACTTGCTGCGAAACGCCTGGTAGAAGTCTGTCCCTTCGACCATGACGAGTTTGAATTCGGTGGGCGCGGCCGAGACCTGAATCAGGTCACCGCGCTGGAGCGCGCCGTCCGGCGTGCCATCGAGCAGTAGATCGCAGGGGCTGTCGTTTTCGATCACGAGCTCGATGGAGGACTCCTCCGGAACGACGAGATTCGTTCGGATCGGCGAGTGCGGGCAGATGGGTACGACCGCAAATCCCCGGACTCCGGCTCCGAGCGCCGGCCCGCCAGCCGCCATGCAGTACGCCGTGCTTCCCTGTGGCGTGGCGATGATCATACCGTCGCCAGGGTAGGTGTTGACGAACTGGCGGTCGATGTACACCTCGATATCAACCATTGACGACCCACTTCGGAGGACCACATCGTTAACGGCCCAGCCGGAGAATAGCTCGTGGTTGCCCCGAAAGAGCTGGGCAGCCAGGGTTGGACCGGACTGAACGCGATACTTCCCCTTGATCAGCAGATCGACTGCTCGTTCCCAGTCGTTTCGCTCGATCATCGCCATGAAACCGATCTTGCCCACGTTAATGCCCAGCAGCGGAATGTTCGGGTACGAATGAGCCATTCGCATGATCAGCCCGTCTCCGCCGAGCGCCACAATGACATCGACGTCAGTGGAATCCGCGATCAACTGGTCTTCCGGCAGTACGATACAGTCCCGGTCCGAGAGGAACTCAAGGACTTCGGCCCCGAGTTCCTGTGCTTCCGGCTTGCTTCGGGCACTCACGAGGCCGATGCGAATGGGCATGGTGCGGTTCTCGATTCGATGACATACAGGGCGGGCGCGCAACCGTGTGCGCCCGCGACGTCCGCCTAATGGTAACGCAGAGACAGACGGCGGGGAGCGGAACCTGCACTGACATTGCGCCGCTTGACAGTGGATAATTCACTCGAGGCGAGCGACGATACGCCCGCGTGTTTATCTGGAGTTGACCAACCGTGGACCGCACGAGCGAACAGCAGTCATCCGGCGGCCGTCGCGTGAGGCTCTATCGCTGCGAAGGTGTCGTCCTCCGGCGACGTGATTTCGGTGAGGCCGACCGGCTGCTGACACTGATGACCGATGAATACGGGAAAATCAGAGCGATCGCCAAAGGAACACGGCGAACGAAGAGCCGCATGGGTGGTCACCTGGAGCCCTTTGCCCGTACGAACCTGCTGATTGCTCGCGGTCGAAACCTGGACATCGTGACTCAGGCACAGGTCGTTGTTCCGATGTCGAACCTCCGGCAGTCGGAATCCGCGATCCTCTACGCCTCACACTGGGCGGAACTGGCCGATCAACTGATGGCCGAAGAACAGGAGAACCGTCCGGCCTATCTTGCTCTCATACGGGCGCTGACCTCGCTCGACCACCAGCGAGACGCGGCGTTGACATCGAGAATCTTCGAATGGGCGATCCTCGCGGCCGCCGGCTTCCAACCGGAGCTGTTCACATGCACGGGGTGCGGACGCCGGATTGAACCAGGCGAAAACGGGATCAGTTTTCAGTCGGGCGGGGTGCTGTGTCCGGAGTGTCACGCTCGGGAGCCGCAGTCGTCCGCCATCTCGACCGATGTGCTCAGGATACTCCGCGTGATTAGCCGGGGGGACGGCGAGCAACTCTTCGGGCGGTCAGTCGGCAGCGCGACATACGGTGAGGTGGAACGGATCCTGATCGATTACCTCCGCAGTATTGTCGAGCGCGATCTACACGCATACCGCATCCTCAAAGGGTTCGACGGTTTCCAGGAACCGGTCACACCATAGGCTGTCTGGAATCACAGAAGGACCTAGCGTGCTTTAGCCGGCTTATCGGATCGCCGGCCGTCCTGTCCCGGTTGCGGTGTCTCTCGCTGAAACAGCCGCCCCACAATGCTGAGGGCCGCGGCGGCAGTCCCCGCGACGAGACGTACCGCGCCTCGTTTGCGAACTCTCGCGCCGTCTCCTGGAAGAAGGGGGGCCTGGTCGCCGATCGGTGTTGGACCGCTGCCGTGATCGGCGGTGCTCGTGTCAGGCAGGTCCTCGGGCGTGGAGATCATCTCGACGAGTTCGGATCCCTCAATCGTTTCGACGTCGATGAGGCGAACGGTCAGCCGGTCGAGATCATCGCGATGCCGGCGGATGATCGAGAGCGCGAGTTTGTGCGCGTCTGAAACGATCGCCAGCGCCTCCTGCTCCGCAACATACGTCGATTGCTGGGAAAACGGGGAACCTCCCGTGCTCCCGGCCGAAAGCAGACCGAACTGCTTGCCCATGCCGTATCGCTGAACCATCGACGCGGCGATACTCGTCGCCTGTTCCAGGTCGTTCGACGATCCGGTCGTCACCTCGTTGAACACCGTTTCTTCGGCGGCCATCCCGGCGAGCAGTCCGGCTAGCCGCTGCTCGAGCTGTGTCCGCGTCCAGAGACCGCGATCTTCCTCCGGGGTGATCATGGTGAAGCCGCCGGCCTGGCCCCGGGCGACGATCGAAACTTTGCGGACTGTGTCGGCGTACGGCAGCAAGTGCGTCACCAGCGCGTGCCCGGCCTCGTGCACCGCGACAACGCGCCGTTCGCGATCACTGAACCGGCGGCCGGTGCGCGCAGGACCAGCGATGGTGCGCTCCAGTGCCTCAGCGAAGTGCACCATGTTGATCACCGGCTCGGCGTCGCGGCCTGCGAGAATCGCAGCCTCGTTGACAACATTGGCGAGATCTGCTCCGGTAAGTCCTGCGGTCCGCGCGGCAATCTCATCCAGATTGACGTCGCCAGCGATCGGCTTCCCTCGTGAATGGACGTCCAGAATCGAGCGTCGAGCGTCCCGGTCTGGCAGTTCGACAAAAACCTTGCGATCGAAACGCCCCGGACGAAGCAGAGCGCTGTCCAGAACGTCGGCCCGGTTCGTGGCAGCGATAACGACCACATTGCTTCGCTCGTCGAAACCGTCCATCTCGACAAGGATCTGATTGAGCGTCTGATCGTACTCGGAACTGTTGTCGGCGCGGCCACGGCGGCGGCCAATTGCGTCGATCTCATCGACAAAGATAATGGACGGCTCGACCTCGCGCGCCTTCTTGAACAGTTCCCGGACGCGAGACGCGCCAACGCCAACGTACAGCTCCACAAATTCGGCGCCGCTCACCGAAAAGAAGTTCGCGTTGGCTTCTCCCGCAAGCGCCTTGGCGAGCAGGGTCTTCCCTGTACCCGGCGGGCCAACCAGCAGCAATCCGTGCGGGATATGCGCGCCAACCGTTCGAAAACGCTCCGGATCCCGGAGGAAATCTACGATATCCGAAACTTCATTCTTGATCTCGGCTGCGCCGGCGATGTCATCGAAGGTGACCGGGCTCTGTCCGGCCGGGATGGGGGTGAATCGGTTCTTCCGGGAGCCGCCACCGAACGCTCCCGGCATCATGCGACGGAATATGAAGAACAGAAGCACGAAGATTGCGACGATAATAGCCATGCGGAGCATGAAGAACGATCCCGCTCCGAAACCGTCGTTCCCCGGTTCGGCGTAGATCGCGGGCCACTCCGAGGACGGAATGCCTGCTTCGGTCAAGAGAGCGGTCAACGACTGACCGGACGGAAGCGAACCTTCGACCTCGGTACC
>SKKR01000153.1 GCA_007123655.1 Thermomicrobiaceae bacterium | reverse complement strand
TACGAACAGCGGGTTGGGAAACGCATGGGTCACAGGTCCCTATCGATCGGTTCCATCGGTTTAATCCGGCGTGTACTCGAGGGCAAATCCCCGGAGTAACAGGGATACGCAGTGTGTCACCGTTCCGGTAATGTGTGGGGGCGGTTTGACTCTCCTCGTGAGCCACCGATAGAATGGAATGCGCACGAGGTCCGTGTTGTTGAGAAACGAGACGGACCTGTCGTTCGGGAAATTCGCGGAGATCCAGATGCGGAATCAGCACCGAACCCACGAACAACGACCATACCTGCCGTACTGTGAGCCCACCATCCAGGTGCTCGCGTTCTGGCCGCGCATCTGTGACTGTACCGGCGCCCGGCCGGTTGCCTGACGTCGACCTCTTTCCGGTTGGGAAATCAGAAACGCCCATTCGCGGGCGGTGCCTCATCCGATCAATGGGGACCGGCCGCCGGGCGGCAGCGCAGATTGCACGATTCATTCAGCTAAAGCGAGAGGGTTCCTGCAATTATGTCTAAACCAATGGCCATCTTCTATGAGCATCCGGACTGGTTCAAGCCGCTCTTCACAAAGCTCGAGGAGCGGGGGATTCCGCACGAACATGTGCTGGCGCACGAGCATCAGTACGAGCCGGACGACCAGAATGTGCCCTACAGCCTGGTAGTCAACCGCGTCAGCCCCTCGTCCTACCTGCGGGGGCACACCAGCGCAATATTCTATGCGCTGCAGTACCTCCAGCACCTGGAAAACATCGGAGTTCCGACGGTCAACGGCTACCGGGCGCATCTGCTCGAAGTCTCCAAGGCTCGCCAGATCGGCCTGCTCAAACGACTGGGCATTCCGCACCCGCGAAGCCTGGTCGTCAACGCGCCAGGTCAGATTGCCAGCGCCGCATCGGAACTGGAGTTCCCGATCATCGTGAAGCCCAACATCGGTGGTAGCGGCGCACTGATGCAGCGTTTCGATTCCCTTATCGAAGTTCGAGACGCCGTAGCCGAGGGGCTGCTCGACGACGTGTTCATCCTCGACTCCACGGCAATCGTTCAGGAGTTCCACCCCGCGGTGGACGACACCATTACTCGGGTCGAATCGCTGAACGGTGAAATTCTCTACGGGATCAACATCAGGAATGATCCCTCGCTTGGGTTCAATCTCTGCCCCGCCTCGCTCGAGCAACGGAAGGCGGAAGCAGACGATGATGCCGGCGGGGCTTGCCTGACGCAAAGCCGGAGCGCTGAGAAGGCGGACCCGCCTGAGGACGTCCTGGAAGCGACACTGGCAATCTTTCACGAGGCCCGCATCGACATCGGCGGGCTCGAATACCTCGTCAGCCAGCGAGACGGGCTGATCTATTTCTACGACATCAACGCCGTCTCGAACTTCGTCGCCAATGCTCCGGAGATCGTCGGGTTTGACCCGTTCGACAACTTCGCCGACTACCTGGAATCCCGTTACCGGGCCGCCGTCGGTGATCTCGTCGGGGCGGCCGGCGGCGAAGACTGACCTTTGTCATACGCCGGATGCTCGCTACGCGGCCGGACGCTCCTGGCGTCCGGCCTTTCGTCTCTCTTCCCCCGGCGGTAGGATCACACCATGCGTGAACCGATCCCTGACTGGGCAGCTGACCACTTCGAGCTGCGCGGCACCAGCGTCGACGGCGAGCCGGTCGTCTACCTTGCCGGAGGATCCGGGCCACCCGTCGTCATGCTTCACGGGTTGTCCGCTTCGCTCGACTGGTGGCAGTTCAATGCCAGTGCGATCGCGGAGCACTTCACCGTATTCCTGCTCGATCTACCGGGATTCGGGCGTATGGGTCATCAAACGGCGATTCGCGCGATGCCCGACTACGCAAACTGGGTGATCCGGTTCATTGACGCGGTCGATCTCCGGTCAGTGCATCTGGTCGGACATTCGATGGGCGGCCATCTCGCGGTGCGGATTGCGGCCACATATCCGGAGCGGGTTACCAGGCTCGTCCTGGTCGGGCCCGCCGGGGTGCTCCCGGACAGTGAGCTCGAGCACTACGTTCTCCCGATCGTCAAACTGCTGCGCGAGATCCCTCCTCGCATGTTTCCTCTCGCGCTGCGCGACATCCGGCTTGCCGACCTCCGGACAACCTGGCAGAGCGGCCAGAGTCTTATCGAGCACGATGTCCTCTCGCTTCTCCCCGAAGTCCGTGCCAGCACCCTGTTGATCTGGGGAGCTGACGACCCGGTCGTCCCCCTCGAGCTTGCCGAAACGTTTCTCGAACGACTCCCGGACGCCCGCTTGACAACCTACCCACACGGAGGGCACATTCCGATGGTGCATGATCCGGAGCGTTTCAACCGTGACGTCATCAACTTTCTGGCGAAGGGGGCGTGGCCTGGCACGTGAGCCTGGATTGACTACGACTCGCCACGGTGCACTGGCAGCCAACGACGCAGGCGTATCGGACCGATTATTGCGATGCCGCACTGGGCGCCTCTTGTACACATCGGCGCGCCGAAACGTTGGTTGCACGACGATCGTTTCGACCGGGGAAGCTGGAAAGTGACGGAACGAATGGCCCTTGAACACCCACCGCTGATACCTCCTGACGACCTGCGGCTGGACCGAACCGATGGCGGTACTCCGGTCACGTTACACCGATGCCGGTTGCTGGCGCACAACGTTGCGGCGGACGGAAAGGCGGACCCGATTGACGACGAACCTCACTTCGAGTTCGTGTATCAGTATGGCGATCTGTTTTTCCGCGTCTCTGGGCTCAATCCGGAGATGATGAGCGGGCATCAGATCTCTGCGTCAGACGCCAGCGACCTGCTCGCCCGGATGCCGTATCGAGTCGAGCAGGTGCCCTGAAGTCCCGTCTTCCCGGGTAGCGACAGAACCCCAGGGTTTCACTGGAACGGCTCATCACGTATGCTGGTAGGTGCCGGAGCACCCGGTCCGGCACTGGCGTGCTCTTGAAACGGTTCGCAAATGCCCGGCGCGCCGGGCCCAGCACCGCGTGATCAGATAAGCGCCGTGGCCGTCTGAACGACTGTCATTCAACGCACCGGGAACGTTTGCATGAAAACCTTCCGACTCGCAGGACCAGACTGAGGCAATCGACACGGGCCGGAGGCTCGTGACCACCGGGGGATTCGCTGATGGCATCAGGTACGCCCCGGATCCCGGTTTCGATGCTGCGATGGGGAATCGTTGTCGCGGCAACCCTTGTCCTCGCCGTGGCGGCCGGCGGTCGCTTTCTCATCGGCGTGGTCTTCGACCAGGTTCGTGACAGCTTTGAGATCACACACGGCACGCTCGGCCTCGTGGTTTCGATGAACGTTCTGGTCGTCGGTATCAGTCAGCCTCTGGTAGGGTGGCTGGTCGACCGGTACCCCGCGCGCTACGTGACCGGCGGCGGTATGGCACTCGTCGGAATCGGCCTGGTCCTGACCGGCTTCTCTCAGACACTGTTCAACCTGTTCTTCGGGTACGGACTTGTCGTCGCGCTCGGCCTGGCCGCGGTGAGTCCTGTCGCAGTCACTCCGGTCGTAGCCGGATGGTTTCAGAAGAAACGGGCCACGGCGCTCTCGATCGTCAACGCAGGTGGGTCCATCGGTCAACTCGCGATCGTCCCGGCGCTCACCATCACGGTCGGGGCGATCGGCTGGCAAAGCTCTTACATCTATCTCGGGATCGGCCTGGCAGTCATCGGCGGCCCGTTGCTGTTGCTGCTGCTTCGGGAGCGTGAGGAGGCGACAGACGGATCGAGCGACGCCGGCTTCGGGTGCACGGTCCAGCGAGCGCTGAGGTCCCGCTCGTTCTGGCAGCTTGGCTGGGGATTCCTGGTCTGCGGCATTACGATGGCCTGGGTGATGACCTTCTTCGTCGATTACGCGCTCGAGACCGGTCTCACCCGTAACAACGCCGCCGTCGGCCTGTCATTGATGGGCGGGATGGCGATTCTCGGCTCGCTGATGATGGGCTGGTGGGCGGACCGGACGGATAAGCTGATACCGCTGTCGGTCACCTATATGATGCGAGGTGGCGGGTTCGCTATCCTGTTCTTCGCCGGCGCCAGTTTCCCGCTCGTTCTCCTGGCCATGACGGTGATCGGCATCTCCTGGACTGCCACTGTACCGCTGACCTCGGCCGTGAGCGCGGACATCTACGGCCGGTTGAGACTCGGCACCATCTTCGGGCTGATGTTTGCCATCATGCCGCTCGGCTCCGCGATGGGGTCAGCGGCAGCCGGATTTCTTCACGACCTCACCGGGTCGTACAACGTATCCCTCTGGATGAACGCAACGATCGGCATCACCGCCGGCATCGTCGTGTTTCTGGTGAAATCGTCCCCACTATTCGAGCGGCGCCACACAGAGGTCACCCCGAGACCCGCGCCGGCCCACGCCGATTAGAGCGATCCTCGCGTATGAGCCCCTGCGGGACGCTGGTTCTTGTGCAACAGCAAACGGGATGGTGCCCAGTTCCGGCGGCTCGTCAGAGATCAAATCAAAACGAGCGTGAACCGGCCCGGATCACGCGAGCATGAATCCGAGCGCGTGCTTACTCGTGATTGACGTCAACGTCTGCCAGGATCGAAACACCGGTCACGGTTAGCTGGGGGGCGTCGTGTGGCAAGCCGGCCTCGTGGTCCGTCTTGTCTTTGAAGTCCGCCAGAATCGGCAACCCGCTTACGGTTACGCGCCAGCCCCGCGGGACCAGCACATGAACATCTCCCAGGAGACAGAAGACGTCCACGTTGGCGCCGCCCGGGTCCAGTTTCGCGTTTCGAAGGTCAAGCCTGGCATCTCCCAGAATCGATGTCAGGGACGCTCCCCGGAATCCGGGCGCTTCGCTGAGAATGCGCTGGTCACTCAGAATCGCGGCCACCGTCAGACTGTTGCTCACATCGGAAGGAGTTCCGCGGCCAACGCCGCGAAGCAGGAGCGTCAGCCCGACAGCGATCAGAACCAGCGGGATGACAAGCTGCCAGACAGAGACATCCAGGATGTTCAGTGTCGACATCAGCAGGACGACACCGCTGACGATGAGAATCCCGCCGCCCGTTACCGAGCGGCTGCGGCCAAGCAGTGCAATGAGTCCCAGAATAACCAGGGCGAGCGGCCACCAGTTGCTCAGAACGTCCCGCGCCGGAATGACATCCGCCGCATCCAGGAGAAACACGACTCCGGCAACGATCAGCAGAAGTCCGAAGATTGCGCCAGTGCGGCTCGCCATCGCTCCTCCTTTGCTGTTATTCGACGCGAGACTAGCCGTTCTCGTGTTTGACCTCAATGCCACCAAACATGGCGATGCCAGTCACGTTCACCGCTGGCGCGTCGGGTTCCGGTTGTGCCGAACGGTCAACCTTGTCTTCAACCGCACCGAAGAGCGGCATCCCTGAAACGGTTACGCGCATTCCGCGCGGAACGATGACGTTCACGCCTCCGAACGCCGTGAACACCTCGATCCCCGCTCCGCCCGGCGCAATGTGCGCCTGCCTGAGGTCGAAATCAATACCGCCGAACAGGGCGGTGAGCGTTCCTCCACTGAACTGATCGGAACGCGCCACAATATTCTGTCCACCGAACATCGCGAATCCGCTGACCGTGTTTTCCGCGCTGCCGCGAGAGGCGATTCCGGTCCGGAGAAGCACCAGCGCCAGCCCGACACCAATCAGGATCAGCGGGAGGATCAGTTCTCCGGCGGAGACCGGGAGCAGGTCGAGCGTCGCGACCAGCAGGATCACCCCGATGCCGGTGACGATGGTCCCCCCGATGAGCGAACGTGCCGGACCGACCAGCGCGACGAGACCGAATGCGATCAGGACCACCGGCCACCACGTCGCGATGACGCTTCCAGCGTCAACGATGTCACCCAGATCGAGCAGAAACAGGACACCGGC